>JBIIQK010000005.1:0-16474 GCA_044342135.1 Cyanobium sp. | reverse complement strand
GGCTGCCTGCAGACGCCGGCCAGCAGTGAGCAAGAGCGGGCCCTGCTGAGCGAGATCCTGCAGCGGGTGGCCCAGGAACAGGGCTCGAGCCCAGATCAACTCGCCCTCGCCGCCCTGGAACTGAGCCTGGCGGGCAAACCGCTGCTGCTGCAGAGCGAGGAGAACTTCAACCAGGTGCGCCAGAACGGTCCTGGCCGTGACGGAGCACGGGACGGGGGCCGCGAATTTGGCCGCGACCGGGGCCGGGGTCGCGAGATCGGCCGCGATTCGGAGCGGGGGCCCCGGGGTGACCGCCCCATGGGTCCGCCGGAAGATCACATGGAGCGCTTCCGGGTGGAAGTGGGCTGGCGTGACCGGATCAAGCCCGGCAACATCGTGGGTGCCATTGCCAACGAGGCCGGTCTGAACGGTCGCTCCATCGGCCGCATCCAGATCTTTGACACCCACAGCACCGTGGACCTCCCCAAGGGCATGCCCGATGAGGTTTTCCAAGGTCTGCGCCAACTGCGGGTGATGAACAAACCGCTGCAGATCTCCCGTCTGCAGGGATAACCCCCTCGGGGCAGCACCACCCGCCTGCACCAGGCAGCCCACCATGCGCCCCCGCTCCCTGCGATCGGCCCCCCTCAGCCTGCTGCTGGGGGGCGTGCTGTTCGGACTTGTCGCCTGGATGCCGGCGGGGCAGACCACAAGCGTTGCGGCGGTGGTGAAAGCCTTCTGCCTCTCGGCTTACCAGGCCGACCTCAAGAAACAGGGCAAGTCCATGTCCCTCTCCCAGATGGAGCGCACCTGCGGATGCGTGGGGGAACGGGTGGCCCAGGGCAGCGATGTGGAGGACGCCCACGACGCCTGTGGGCGCCACGCGGACCAGCGCGCGGTGAGGAGTCCCTCACCGCAGGCCAATCCGGGGACCATCAACTAGGCGCAGAGACGGGTCACCTCGCCAAGGCTGAGGCTGGTGATGTCGGCGATCGACAGCCGCTCAACGGCCGCGATCAGGGAGCACTGCACGTCGGCACTTTCGCTGGTTACGAGGCTCTGCAGCAGGTCAAAACGATCCTGGGGAGCCAGCTCGCCGTCCTCGCACCAGGCGAGGCTCCAGGGGACAGGTGCTGTCATCACGGAGGCCACCGTTGATCAGGGTTTGCTGACAATGGGCCATGATCGGGGATCGCGGGACGGACTACAGGGTCTCTTCAGAACCACTTCATGGTTCTCCATGAACCAAGCCTCCCGCCCAGGGCCCGGCACGGCAGACCGGTAAGGTTGGCGGTGATTCCTAGGCGTTCTGGCCCCTTCCGGCACCGTTGGCTTCCGCTGGCATGCCCGAGGTCCCGCAGCATCAACCGAATCAGTTCCAGGATTTGCTCCATTAATGACCATCTACGTTGGCAACCTCTCGTTCCAAGCCGAACGGGAGGACCTGCTTGATCTCTTCGGCCAATACGGAGAGGTGCGCCAGTGCAGCCTGCCCCTCGACCGGGAAACCGGCCGCAAGCGTGGCTTCGCCTTTGTTGAACTCGCCGATGACGCGGCGGAACAGAAAGCCATCGACGACCTCCAAGACGTCGAGTGGATGGGGCGCATGATCCGCGTCAACAAGGCCACTCCCCGTGAAGGCGGTGGCGGTGGTGGCGGCGGCCGCGGCGGCTACGGCGGTGGCGGCGGCGGAAACCGTGGTGGCGGCGGCGGCTATGGCGGCGGCGGTGGCGGCGGCTATGGCGGCGGCGGTGGCGGTGGCGGCTACGGCGGCGGTGGCGGCTACGGCGGCGGTGGCGGCGGCGGAAACCGCTGGTAAGCCCCTAGGCCTGGGCCCCTATCCAGCAAGAACCCCTGGCCGTGGAATGCTCCACAGCCAGGGGTCTTTTGTTGGCCGGGGCCTGGCTCACGCAGGCGAGAGCTAGCGAAGCAGCTGCGGCAGCTCCCGCTCGAGTTCGTGAAGTTGGTCGTCTTGCCAGGTCCGCTGACGCAGGGCTGCGCCGGGCAAATCCAGGATCGGCTCACCCACGCGGGGCTCTGGCAACCAGGCCTTCAGATGGCGGCGGCGCACCTTGGCCGTCCAACGATGAAAGCGGTTGAACGCTCTGCTTTTCGTCATGGCACCTCCAGGGGAGATGCCTTCGGTCTACGCCTGCCGCACCCACCCCACCAGGGGAACGCCAAGATCTTCACCAAGTGATCGCGCCACCGGCCATGTCGCCCCAGCCCATCGCCGGAAGTCCCCCAGCCCTGGAGCGGCTGCTGCACACCCTCAGGCCCCACCGTCGGCTGGTGTGGCAGGCGGCCAGCTGCTCAGTCCTGAACAAGCTGTTCGACCTGGCACCCCCCGTGCTGATCGGCCTGGCGGTGGATGTGGTGGTGCAGCAGGACACCTCCTGGCTGGCGTCCATCGGCGTCACCACCGTTCCGGGTCAGTTGGGGGTGCTGGCGGCCCTCTCCTTCCTGATCTGGAGCGCCGAATCCCTGTTCGAATACCTCTATTCCCTGCTCTGGCGCAACCTGGCCCAAACCGTGCAGCACGAGCTGCGTCTGGAGGCCTACGACCACCTCCAGAAGCTGGAGATGGGTTTCTTTGAGGCCAGCAGCAGCGGCCGGCTGATGGCCGTGCTCAACGACGACATCAACCAGCTCGAGCGCTTCCTCGACCAGGGGGCCAATGAGATCCTGCAACTGATCACCACGATTCTGGCGGTCGGGGGCGCCATGCTGGTCCTCTCCCCCCTGGTGGCCGGGGTCTCCTTTCTGCCAATCCCCGTGATCCTGTGGGGATCGCTGCGCTTCCAGAAGCGACTGGCCCCGCGCTATGCGGAGGTGCGTGACAAGGCCGGTGATCTGGCCAGTCGGCTGAGCAACAACCTGGGCGGCATGCTCACCATCAAGAGCTATGTGGCCGAGGCCTGGGAGCTGGGCCGGCTGACGCAGGACAGCCAGGCCTATCGGCGCAGCAACGCCCGGGCGATCCAGATCTCGGCGGCTTTCATTCCCCTGATCCGTTTCGCGATCCTGTTTGCCTTCCTGGCCATCCTGGTGATCGGGGGACTCCAGGCCTGGCGCGGCACCCTGGCTGTCGGCACTTACTCCTTTCTGGTGTACGTGACCCAGCGCCTGCTCTGGCCCCTCACCGGCCTGGGGCGCACCCTCGATGACTATCAGCGGGCCATGGCGTCCACCAACCGCGTGCTCGACCTGCTCGACACCCCGATCGCCATCCCGGGGGGACAACGCCCCCTGCCCCTGGAGCAGGTGCGGGGGGCCATCCGCTTTGAGGCGGTCAGCTTCGGCTATGCCGGCCGGGAGCCCCTGCTGCACGCGTTCGACCTGGACATTCCCGCCGGCAGCACCCTGGGCATCGTCGGGGCGACCGGTTCGGGCAAGAGCACCCTGGTGAAGCTGCTGCTGCGGCTCTACGCGATCCAGGCCGGTCGGATCCTGCTCGACGGCACCCCGATCCACACCCTGCGCCTCGATGACCTGCGCCGGGCCATCGGTCTGGTGAGCCAGGAGGTGTTCCTCTTCCACGGCACCGTGGCCGAAAACATCGCCTACGGCAGCTTCGACGCGCCGTCGGCCGCCATCGCCCGGGCCGCGGAACTGGCGGAAGCGGCCACCTTCATCGAGGCACTACCCCAGGGCTACAACACGGTGGTGGGCGAACGGGGCCAGCGTCTCTCCGGCGGCCAGCGCCAGCGCATCGCCCTGGCCCGGGCCATCCTCAAAAATCCGCCGGTGCTGATCCTCGATGAGGCCACCGCCGCCGTGGACAACGAAACCGAGGCCGCCATCCAGCGCTCCCTCGACCTGATCACCGCCGAGCGCACCACCCTGGTGATCGCCCACCGCCTCTCCACCGTGCGCCACGCCGATCAGATCGTGGTGATGGACCAGGGACGGATCGTGGAACGGGGCTGCCATGAGCAGCTGATCGCAGCCGAAGGTCCCTACGCCAATCTGTGGCGGGTGCAGGCCGGCCTGCGCACCGGCGAGCCCCTGAGGCTGTGAGGCCCTGATCGTGCAATAGCTTTTGGGGGATGAACACCCCTCCGGCCAAGCGGCCCCGAAAGCGAGGCAACCGCAGCGCGGTGCTGCTGGCGATCGGGGTTGGCCTGGGCGGTGGCCTGCTGCTGGCAAGCCCGCTCTCCCAACTGCTGAGCGACACCGCCTCGGGATCCAACAACGCGATCACCAATCCCTTCGCGGCCTGGAGTGGCATCACCAACCAGGACATCCTGCTGCTTGGCACCGATGTGGGCGGGGGCAACACCGATGTGATCGCCAGCCTGCGCGTGGACGGCGGCATCACCCGCATCACCCAGGTTCCCCGCGACACCTACATCGAGGCCGAGGGCTACGGCCCCCACAAAATCAATGCCCTGTACAGCCTGGGCGGCACCGACCTGCTCAAGCAGGAGCTGGCCCGCAAGCTGGGCCGACCGATCACCCACCACGTGGTGGTGAACCTCTCGGCGATCCGGCGCATGGCCGATGCCCTCGGCGGTATCGAGGTGGACGTGCCCAAACGGATGGCCTACACCGATCACAGCCAGGGCCTCTACATCGACCTGCAACCGGGCCTGCAGACCCTGAAGGGACGGGACCTGGAGGGCTTCCTGCGCTTCCGCCACGACGAAATGGGCGACATTGGCCGGCTGGAGCGCCAGCAGCTGGCCCTCCAGGCCCTGTTCCGCAAACTCACCCGGCCCGAGCACCTGGTGCGGCTGCCCGCGCTGCTGGCAGCAGCGGGCAAAGACCTCAAAACCGATCTTGGCCCGATGGAGCTGGGTGGACTGATCACCGCCATGGGCACCACCCAGCTGGAGACCAAACGCCTCGGCGGCCGGCCCTTCTACCGCAACGACATCAGCTACTGGGAGGCCGACTGGCCCCAACCAGTGCTGGACGGTTCGGGCAGCGAGGGCGAATCCGGCAACGAGGGGCGCTATCGCTTCCTGTTCTGATCCCCTTTAAGGGCACCCTCGGGCCGCGTGCCGCCATTGCTGCGTTGGGACAGGGTGATCAGGGCCAGCACCAGGGCCACCCCGGCCAGCAGGGGGGTGGAAGCGGCCACCGTGACGCCGAGGGCGGCGGTGAACCAGATCGAAGCCGCGCTGGTGAGGCCGCGCACCTCTGGCACGCCTGTCTTGTCGCCGCTGGGAGGCACCAGGATCTCCCCCGCCCCCAGGAAGCCCACCCCGGTGGCCACCCCCTGAATCACCCGACTGCGGGCCTGGGGATCGGGGCCTGCGGCCAGCACCATCAGACAGGCACTGAGCCCCACCAGCACGTGGACGCGCAGCCGGTTGGGATGGCTGGTGTTGCCGTGGTGGGCGCGGTTGATGCCCACGGCCAGGCCGCACAGCACCACGAGCCCGAGGCGCAGCAGGATCTGCAGATCAAGGGTGAAGGGCAATGATCCGGGTCCAACCACCCCATCATCGATCGGGCTGGGCGGGAACGCCAGAATCGGCCCAAGGCTGTGATCCCCGTCCCGCGTGCTGAGCTCCCCCGCCCTGCGCGCTGCCCTCAAGATTGGCCTGGCTGCGGCCCTGGCCGGCGCCTGGGCGATCACCTTCCGCGACGTGCGCTTCATCTGGTACCCGCTGTTGGCGGTGGTGATGTGCATGGACGAGACCGACACCCGGGTGATGGCCGCGGCCCGGGGCCGGGTGCTGGGCACGATCGGCGCCGGCGTGGTCAGTTTTCTGGTGCACACCCTGCTGGGGGGATGGGTGGGGCTGACGGTGTCGTTGCTGCTGGTGGTGCCCCTGCTGCGGCTGATGCGCTGGCAGGCGGGCCTGGCCACCGGAATCGTGATGTGCTCGATGCTGTTTCTGGTGGCCGATTACGCCGAGCTCAACTGGATCTATGTGGCCAACCGCACCGCCGACACCCTGGTGGGAGTGGTGGCCACCCTGCTGGTGAACGCCCTCTTCTGGCCCATCAACCGGCTGGCGGAGATGGGCCAGCTGGATCGGCAGCTGCGGGGTGTGGTGACCCAGCGGCTGGAGGCGATCCGCCGCCAGCTCAAAGAGCCCGGGGCCGGCGACTGGCGTGCCAACCAGCCGATCGTGGGCAGTCGGCTCTGCCAGCAACTCAACCAGCTGGTGAACGACGAGTTGCGCAGCAACCCCCGTGGCCCCGCCCAGCGGCAGCACTGGCGCCAGCGCAGCCTGCTGTGGGAGCGCATCAACCACCACAGCATGGCGCTGCAACGTCTTGGGCAGCTGCTGCCCCCGGGGGCTCTGGCCTCAGCCGCCACACCCTGGCTGGAACGGCTGCCGGCCCTGCTCGGCCCCAATCCAGCGGCAGAGATCCTGGACCTCCCGGAACGGCAGCGCCTGCCGGACCTCGCCCAGGCTGAGGGGCTGCCCCCCTTGCTGTTGCTGGCCCTCGACGACGAACTGCAACGGCTCACCCGCAGTGCCCAGAGCCTGGCCCTGGCCAGCCGAGGGGATCGGCTACGGCCATGAAGGTTCCACCCCTGATCACGCGAACGGAGCTGCGGATGGCCCTCACCGCCGGGCTCTCAGCCGGATTGGTGATCATGCTGGGCCTCACGGATGCGTTCTACGCCCCGATGGCAGTGGGGGCGGCCCTGGGAGGCACGGTGGGCGCCACCCGCTTGCTGGCCACCCAACGGGTCTTGGGCACCCTGCTCGGGGGCGTGATCGTGGCGATCGGCTTCAAAACCATGGGCCAGGCCCTCCCCCTGCCCCTGGGGGTCGCGGTGGCCCTGGGCCTGACGCGGATCCTGGGGGGCTCCCTCGGCCTGCGGTCCGGTTACAAGGTGGCCGGGCTCGTGGTGGCCATGGGCTGGACCGTGCACCACACCAACCTGGCCAGCTGGATTCCCGCCCGCCTGCTGTCCACCCTGATCGGCGTGTTGGCCGCGTGGCTGGCCGTGAGCTGGATCTGGCCCAGCCGCGCCCTGGCCCAGCACCAGGACCATTCCCGACGCCTGTTCGGCGACATTGCCACCCTGCTCCGGGAACGGGCCGGCCTGTTGCTGGAGGAACGGGAACTGGAGGCCAGCGCCCGTCTGCAGCGGCGCAACCAGCTGGTGACAGCCACCCTTCAACTGCAGAACCTGCGCCAGGAGGCCCATCAGGAGCTGGGCTACGACCGCATGGGGGAACGGCTGCAGCGCCTCTGGGACCTGCAGGAGCAATGGCTCAGCGCCGTGATCAGCCACTACCGAACCATGTTGCGCCTGCCGGTGGTGCCGTTGACCAGCCCCGGACTGAGAGAGCTGATGGAGGCGGAACACGCCCTCCTGCAGAACCTGGCTGACCAGCTCGAGGGCTGGGCCCGGCACTGGCCTGAGGCACCACCGCTGGGGGGCCAAGCCGCCGCCGCTCCGGACCTGGCGCGGCTGGAGCAGGCTGAAACGTCCGCCTTCCAGGATCCGATCGCCTCAGCCGTGCTGCTGGGCAGCAGCGGTGGACGCCGGGCGATCACCTGCCATCAACTGGTCGAAGCGACCCGGGGCTTCCAATCCGCCTGGGCTGCGGTGCCCTGAGTCGGGGTCCCTGGGGGTGTCCTGCCCTCCACTGCCGTCCTCCAGAGTGCACACCCCCGCCGGCAGGAGAGCGTCCTCGTCGGCAAACTGACCCACATCAGGGGCACACCGGGATCACCGTGGCAATCCGCAACCGCGCCCTGGCCCTGCTGTTGCTCGGGATCCTTCCAGCCCACGGGGCCCCGGCGGCCCTGGCAGCGTCACTCCCCGCCCGCCAGACCCCAACCCAGTCCACCGCGCTGCTGGAGCGCAGCTGGCAGCGCCTGGATGCGGAGCTGCGGGCCCTCGACCAGCTGCTCCCCACCGAACCGGAGCCCCCGGTGGGAGACGTGCTCAGCACACCGGAATTGCCCGCCAGTCTGATCCGGGCCAACCAACCCGCCGCCGGTCCGATCCAACCCGGCGACACGGTGGCCGGGCCGCCGCTGGATCTGCCCACTCCCCAGCAGCTCCAGGCCGGCAGCATCGCCAGCCTGAGCCTGGAGCAGGCGGTGGCCATCGCCTTCGCCAACAGCGCCAGCCTCCAGGCCCAGCGCGAACAGGTGGCCGCCGCCCTGGCCAGCGTCCAGGCTGCGATGGGCACCTACTGGCCCACGATCAGCGCCTTTGCCGCCGGCGGATACGAGGGCAACCGCAGCACCACAACCTCCAACAAGCCCAACGACAACCTGGGCTTTGGGCCGAATTTCAATCCACCGAATGGCCCCTTCTATGTGCCCGACGGCGGCAGCGTCGCGGCAACCTCCGGCACGGGGGCAATTGAAGGGGGCCTACAGCTCAACTACGCCCTGCTCGACTTCTCCCGCACCCCCACGGTGCAGGCGGCGAGGGCGAGCCTGGAACAGCAGCGCAAGACCTACGCCAACCAGCTGCGCTCCCTGCAACTGCAGGTGAGTGAGGCCTATTACCAGCTCCAGCAGAGCGAGCAGCTGGTGCGCGTCTACGACGCCAACCTGCGCAACGACCTGCTGATCCTCCAGGACAGCCTGGATCTCAAACAGGCGGGCCTGGTGCCCCGGTTGGATGTGCTGCGCCGCCGCGCCATCCTGGCCACCGACGAAGAAACCCTGATCCAGGCCCTGGCCGACCGGGCGGTGGCGCGGCGGCAGCTGGCGGTGCTGCTCAACCTGCCGGCCACCGTGACCCCCACCTCCAGCGACCCGATCGTGGTGCAGCCCCGCTGGCCCCTCGATCTGGAAGCCAGCCTGCTGGCGGCCTATCGCGGCAATCCCGAACTGGAGGCGATCCTCGCCACCCGCACGGCCCTGGCCCAGCAGAGCCAGGCCACCGCTGCGGGGCTGCTGCCGCGGTTGTCGCTGTTTGCCAGCGCCGGCGGCAGCAGCTCCCAGACCAGTCTGGGCAACTTCGAACTGGGGGGCGGCGGCTGCTGCGGCTCCACGGCCCTACCCCTGAGCACTACCAACGGCTGGGACTGGTCGGTGGGGCTCACCTTCACCTGGCTGCTGTTTGATGCGGGCACCACCGCCGGCCAGGCCAGGGCCCTGGCGAAGCGGGAAGCGGCGACGGCCCAGCAGTACGCCGCCACCCGCAACGACATCCGCCTGCGGCTGGAGCGGTCCTTCTTTAACCACGAAGCCAGCCTCGCCAAACTCAGCTCGGCCCGCCGCGGGGTGGCCGCGGCGCTCGAAGCCTTCCGCGATGTGCGGCTGCGTTATCTCACCGGCCTCGACAGTGAGCTCAATCTCTCCAACACCCAGGACCGCCTGATCAACGCGCTGGTGCAGCGCCTCAACGCCACGGTGGCCGTGAACATCACCTACGCCCAGCTGCTACGGGAACTGCTGCCGATGCCCAGCGACACCAACCAACCGATTGTCCAGCCCCAACTGCAGCTCCAGCTCAGCAGCAGTGGTGGCGAGGGTGGTGGTGGTGGTGGCGTGAGTGGCCGTGGAAGTGGAGGTGGCAGATCCCCGGGCCAACCCTGAGGGGGGCCCCGGCCATGGCTGTCCCATCTCCAAGACTGAGCCCCCTCTGGCGCAACAGCCTGCGGATCTGGCTCGCCACCACCCTGGTGATCGGGATCATGTTCTGGACCGGACGCAGCCAGGTGCTGGGGCTGGCACTGGTCATCGTGGTGTTGTTCGTGAACGAGAACGACCTCACCCCCGCCCGCAGCATCGGCCAGATGGTGGGCGGCGCCTTGGTCGGCATCCTCACCGCCATGGTGTTGCATGAGATCTCCACCAGCTGGGTGACGCTCGGCATCACGCTGCTGGTGACCGGTGTGCTGGTGCGCAACCTGGGACTGCTAAAGGGCCTGAGCACGGGCTACCTGAGCTGTTGGGCCCTGGAACTGATGCACCGCGGCAACCAGTTCAACTGGGCGCTGATCTTCAACATGGCGCTCGCGGTGGTGGTGGGGATCCTGATGGCGCAGATCGCCACCTGGGCGCTCTGGCCCCGCCGTCCTCTGCAACAGTTACCCGCCCTGGAAGCCCGAATCGCCAGCCAGGTCAGTCAACAGATCAGCGCGATGGAGCAGTGGTTACGCAGTGGCGGTGCCCCCCCTGCCGCCCTGCGTTCCCAGGACCTGCTGCCCAGCATTCAGCTGTTGCAACAGCTCCGCGACCAAAGCCAGGGTCTTCCCATGCCCGCCCACACCCATCACCTGTTGTCGCGCTGGGCCCAGGCCGGCAGCCTCTGGCGACAGGTGTTGCGCCAGTGGCTGCTGCTGGAGCCGCTGCTGCGGCAGCTGGCCACACCCCTGCCGGCAGGCAGCCCCCAGCCCCTGCTCCCCAGCACCCTCGCCAGCCTCGCCGAGGCCCTGCAAACCCAGCCCACCACGGCTCCCGTGCCCAGCCCCTCGAGCCCGGTTCAGCCTTGGCTGGCGGAAGCCGGGCGTCTGGGCGCCCCCCAGCCCCTGCTGCTGGCCATCGGCCAGCACTGCCAGGTGTTGGAACAGCTTCTCCACAGCCGGGCCCTGCTCAGCGCCGCGCTGGCCCGGATCCCGGCGCCGCCACGATGAGCAGCCCTGGCCTCCGGGACACCCTGCGCCTTGCCACCACCGTGACGGTGGTGAACGGTTTCGCCAACCTCACCGGACTCCCCTTTGCGCTCTACGCCTCCCTGGCCGTGCTGAGCGTGACCGTGGGCAACTACGGCAACACCCTCGAACTCGGCCGTCAGCGCCTGATTGGCACGGCCATTGGCGCCATGGTCGTGTTCTTCGGCTACCGAGCCTGGGGCCATCTGCCGCTGGTGGTGGCGCTGCCCCTGGCCCTGCTGCTGGCCAGGTTGATCGCCGGCTCGTTGCGACTCACCGTGGGCTACACGGTGTGCTGTTTCGTGGTGGTGATGGGCTGGCTAACCCACGACCAGCAGCTCGACACCTGGATTCCCCTGCGCCTGTTCTGGACCGCGTTCGGCATCCTGATGGCCCTGCTGAGCCTGCGCCTGCTGTGGCCCTCGCGGGCCCGGATCCAGCAACGGGAAGGGCTGCGGCAGCTGCTGGTGAACCTGGGCCACACCCTCGAGACCGTGGTCAGCAACCAGTCCGAAGCCAGCCAGAGCCCCACCCAGCGGCGCCGCGACCTGGGGCAACGGCTCCGCAGCCTGCGCACCAGCCTGCTCTCCCTGCGCGACCAACGCCAGAGCGCCCTGCTGGAACTGGGCAGCCAGGCGGCCCAGCATCCCCTGGCGCAGATGTGGGAGCTGTTCGATCAGGCCTGCGAGGCCCTGATCCTCGATCTCGATGAGCTGCGGCGCCTCCCCCACGCCGACTGGCAGGGATGGGGACTCCAGGATGCGCATGCCACCGGCCTGGCCTTCATCGAGGACGTGGGCCAGCGCCTGTTGGCCTGGGATGGGCAACTGCGGGGTTCGTTGCAGCTGCAGCCACCGCCGAGCTCACCCCGATTGGCCCTGCCCCTGGAGGCCCTGCAATCGCCCGAATCCCTGGCTGCCTATCGGCGGCTTAGCCCGGAGCAACTCCAACGGGTGGCCTCGCAATGGATGGTGCTCAACCGCATGGACCAGACCATGGAGAGCACGGAGTGCCAGTGGCGCGCCCTCCTGAGGTGAGGGCTCAGGCGTTGGGCCGCGACGACCACCAGCGCTCCACGCGATAGAGGAGCACCACCAGCAACACCACCAACCAGAACCAGAGCTCCGGGGGGTTGGCATTGAGCAGGATCACCAACAGCACCACTTCGCTCACCAGCCAGGAAAATTCCTGGCGCAGCAGGGGGTTGCGAATCCGCGACAGGGACCAGAACTTCACAGGGCCGCTCCTGGGGGGGGGGTGGGCTGACGCAGGAACGGCAGGTTCCAGCGCTGATCGATCCAAGGGGTGCGATAGCCACCGGTGAGGGAGCGCAGGCCTGGGATCACGTAGCTGATCGGCGAGCGCCATTCGACGTAGGCGTGGGTCGACACGGTGAGGCCATCGCGAATCGGGAACACACCGCTCCCCCCCGAAAGGGTCCAGCGGTAGCCATCGACGCTGGAGGGATCCCGCTCCAACTCGATTTCAGCGCGCATCACCGGGCCGTTCTTGGTGAGTTCCTGGGCCAGCTGCTGGTTGCCGATGGTGGTGGAGATGTCATCTTCGGTGGCGGGCAGGGTGAGCACCTGCTTCACCTTGCCCACGATGCCGCCGAAGCGGCCGCGCTGGTTCCACTGGGGCACCACCTCAACGGGCAACCCCAGTGGCAGGCGGCGGGCGTCGGCCGGCGCGAAGTAGGCCACGGCACGCAGCGGGCGATCCTGGGCACTGGGCTGCTCAGGCCGACCAATCGTGCCCAGGCGCTGACCGGTGCCCACGGTCTGACCCGGAATCACCTGCAGGTCGAGCACGGTGCCATCCCGTTCAGCCTGCACCTTGCCGTCGTAGGCGATCTTGGCCTCCGTCACCTGGATCTGACGCTTGAGATCGTCGATCTGATAGCGGCGCTGCAGGGCCTGGGTCTCGATGTTGAGCTTCACCTGCTGGTAGTTGGTCACCACGGTCTTCTCGTTGATCTTGACGTCGTCGAGATTCACGCTGGTGCTGGTGAGCCCCTGCTCCGCCGACACCACATCAGAAGAGAGCGGGGCCACCACCTCACGCTTGGCCAGCCACTCCAGGTTGCGCAATTTGCTGGAGTACGTCGACTGCAGTTCGCCGTAGCGGCGTCGATCGTCCGAAAACTTGGCCAGGGCCGTATCCAGGGCCCGCTTCTCCGTCACCAGGCGCAGGGCATCGCGCTCATCAAGCCGGGCGTTGTGCCGCTGCAGTTGGCGCAGATTGCCGCGCTGCTGGTCGAGCTGGCGCTCCAGCACCGGCAGATAGAGCTGCAGAAGCACCTGGCCCCGGCTCACGCGCTCCCCTTCCTTGACGAACAGCTCCCGCACCTGGCCGCCGGAGCGGGCATTGAGGATGCCGGCGTTGTCGGGAAAGACCAACACCCCCATGCCTTCCACCTCGGTGGGTACGGGCCAGAACAGGGCCCACAGCACCAACACACCACCCACGCCCGCCAGGGTCACACCCACTTGGTTGTGATCACTTAGCCCCTGCCAGCGGGCCTGCAACCGCGGCAGAGGGCCGCGGGGACTGGGTTCTGATGCGGTCGGCGTGGCCTGGGTCATGGCGCCCAGCTTGCAGGAATCCGTGATGCCTGTCAGCCCCCCGGCAGATCCGGCCAGAACAGGCCCAGCTGCCGCAGCCGCCGCATCGCCCCTGCCGAGCGATCCCCGCCGGCCACCAGGGCCTCGGCCACCACCGGGGCCAACACGGGCACCTGGCTGAAGCCCGCACTGAAGCCACTGAACACCCACAATCCCGGGGCTTTCGCCACCGGCCCCACCAGGGGCACGCCCTGGGTGCAGAAGGCCACAGCAGCCTGGCGCAGACGGCCCGGCAGCGGCGCCAGGGGCGTTGCCCAGGCCTGGCCCGCCAAGCAGCCACGCAGTTGCTGCTCCACCTCCCCCTCCGGAGGCGGGGAACCCAGCTCCAGCCCCGGGCGCACCAGGGTGTGTTGGCCCAGCAGCGCCCCATCCCCCCGGGGCACCAGTCCCCCGTCCACCAGCCATTCCGCCCGGGTCAGGCTGGCGGCGCGGCGCTCCAGGCCCACCCGGGTAAACCCCGCCGGCAGCCGAGCCGCTGGCCAGGTCTGCACCAAAGGAGCGGAGGGCAACTCCACCACCGCTGCCCAGCTGCTGCGCAGCCCTTCGGGCAGGCCAGGCCAGAGCGGGCGGCAGCCGGCCCCCGCCGCCAGCACCACCTGGCGGGCCGTCAAGCTGGTGCCATCGTCCAGCTGCAGCACCCACCCCGGCTCCGGCGTAGCGGCAAGCTGCTCCACCCGGGCGAGCCGGCACGTCACGCCCGCTGCCTCCAGGGCGGCGGGCAAGCGCGCGGCCAGCACGGCAGTGTCCACCTGGGCAAACGGGAGCGGCCACCAGGCACGCACGACCCCCATCCAGGCCGGTCCACCGTGGAGGCGCAGGCGGAGGCGGCGCCAGCCCAAGTCCCCGTGCTGGATTTGCAGCCGCCGCCATTGCCGGGAGGCCCCGGCCGCCAGCCGGGCCAGGGGGGTGGGGGCCAGGGGCCAACCCGGCAGGGCTCCGTAGCTGATCGCCGTGGCCGAACAGACCCCACTGGCCCCACCGGGTGGGGCCACCGGCGGGGCATCCACCAGGGTCACCGCCGTGCCCCGCTCGCGCAGGGCCAGGGCCAGGAGGCTGCCCGCCAGGCCACCACCCACGATCACCACGCCGGCCGTGGCCGCAGCCGTCACACCAGCAGGGTGAACGAGGTGACCACCTGGTGGAACATGTCCTTCACCTTGCCCCAGCGAATCTCATTGGTGCTGGCCGCAAAGGTGTAGAGGCGGCCCCGATCGAGCACCACGGTGGCCAGCTCGTGACGGTCGCGGTCGTCGAGGTGCACGGCGTACTCCAGGTCGTAGAAGGTGCGGGGCCCCTCCTGGCGCTCGGACGCCTCCACCAGTTCGGCGGCCCGGCCGCTGCCCTCGGGGGCGATCACGGTGCGGCGCAACTGCTCCCCGACGGCCACGGCACTGCCGAGTTTCTCCAGGTCGTTGGTGGGGTTGACCTCCGAGATCACCAGGCTGAGGGTCTCGTCGCTGTTGATCAGGTCGTGGAACACCACCTGGGGGCCGCCACTCACCTGCACCCGGGTCCAGCCGGTGGGATAGAGGAAGGCGTAGCGCCCGTCGGGGCTCTGGAAGCTGTTGAGCCCCGCAGCCGCGGCACTGCAGGCCACCAGCATCCCCGCCAGCACCAGGGCCGTCAGACGGGGCAGGAGGGTGCGCAAAACAGCCGGCCAGCGTGAAACAGCCACTTTGCAAGAAACAGCCATGACCCGGAGCGCGGTGCGTGGCGCCATTCTGCTGGGCCGTCAGCATGGGTTCGGAATCCCAGCCTCTTCGCATGCCTCGCAAGCCAACCTGGGTAGACCGACAGCAACGGCGCCACGACTCACCGTTCTTCCGCCTGCTGGATGGCTCCTTTCTGTTCCGCCTCACCCTCTCGGCGGCGGGGGCCCTGGCCCTGTTGCTGGTGGTGAACAGCTACGCCACCTGCCGCAACCACCGTTGGGCCCAGGGTTGTCTGTGGCGGGATGCGGAAGCCCTGATCAGCGTCGGCAACGTGGAATCGCTCAGCATCGTGACCGCCGCCTTCCTGTACATCCTGGAAGGCCACAAACGCCGGCAGCGGGACAACCTGGAGGCCTACGAGCTGCTGAAAACCTGCAATGAAGCCGGCGCCCGTTGGCTGATGGGGCGCATCCAGGCCCTCGAGAGCCTCAACGGGGCCGGGCTGCCGATCGACGGCCAGCAGCTGGCCGGCTTCGACCTCCACAACCTTCAGGCCCCGCACGGCCATTGGCATCAGGTGAACCTGGAAAACAGCGTGCTGCGCAACGCCAACCTGGCCGGCACCGACTTCACCGGCTCCAACCTGCGCGGGGCCGATCTGCGCGGCGCCAACTTGCGCGACGCCATCCTCGACGACGTCGACCTCACGGGGGCCCAACTGGAGGGCGCCGACCTCAGCGGAACCCAGCTCGAGGGATCGGGCCGCCCTGTCGGTTAAACGGCTCTCCCGTCAAGGGCCCTCCCGTCATCGGCAGTCCCGCCTAAATTCGGGGCACTTGCGGCGAATCGCTGAGCGGCTTCACCCGCCCGTTGGCCCGGCTGATCGACCAGTTCGAGCGGCTGCCCGGCATCGGCCCCCGCACGGCCCAGCGCCTGGCCCTCCACCTGCTGCGCCAGCCCGAAGAGCAGATCCGCAGCTTCGCCGACGCCCTGCTGGCCGCCCGGAGCCAGGTGGGCCAATGCCAGCGCTGTTTCCACCTGTCGGCCGAGCCCCTCTGTGAGATCTGCCGCAACGACGAGCGCGGCAACGGCCAGCTCTGCGTGGTGGCCGATTCCCGCGATCTGCTGGCGATGGAGCGCACCCGGGAGTTCAAGGGGCACTACCACGTGCTCGGTGGACTGATCTCACCCATGGATGGCATCGGTCCCGAACTGCTCCAGGTGCAGCCGCTGGTGCGCCGGGTGGATGCCGAGGGGATCAGCGAAGTGATCCTCGCCCTCACCCCCAGCGTGGAGGGCGACACCACCAGCCTGTACCTGGCCCGCCTGCTCAAACCCTTCACCACCGTGAGCCGCATCGCCTACGGGTTGCCGGTGGGTAGCGAACTGGAATACGCCGACGAGGTCACCCTGGCGCGGGCCTTCGAAGGGCGGCGCCAGGTGGAGTGAACAGGACAGCCCCGCTGCCATGACGAACCGATCCCGCTACAGCGCCATCGCCCCCACGGAGCGGCTGCCGGCATGGGTGCAACGGCCCGTGGGCCATGCCTCGGCGCTGGAGGCCGTGCAGGGGGTGGTGAAGCAGCAGCGGCTGCACACGATCTGCGAGGAGGGGCGCTGCCCCAACCGCGCCGAGTGCTACGCCGCCGGCACGGCCACCTTTCTGCTGGGGGGACCG
>JBIIQK010000146.1:0-4938 GCA_044342135.1 Cyanobium sp. | reverse complement strand
GAGCTGGCAGCGGAGCTGGCCGAGCTGGAGGCGGTGTTGTTCATCGATGCCTGGCTGGCGCCGGCTGGCGCGGTTCCCCGGATCACAGCGATCTCGCCTGCCGCGGGTGCGGCCGAGAGTCACCGGCTCGAGCCGGCCCAGCTGCTGGCGATCAGCCAGGCGCTCTACGGCCGCACCCCGGAAGCCCACCTGCTCCAGGTGCCGGCGACGCTCTTTGAGCACGGCAACGCTCTTTCGGCGGAGATCCAGGCCGCCTTGCCCCAGACCCGGGAGCTGCTGCGCAGCTGGTTGGCGCGCCATGCATGAGCTCAGCCTGATGGAGGCGGTGCGCGACCAGGCACTCGCCGCCGCCCAAGCGGAGGGTGCCAGCCGAGTCATGGCGATTCGCCTGCGCATCGGCAGCCTGGCGGGGGTCGACCCCGAGGCGTTGCGCTTGGCGCACGCGGTGGTGATGGCTGGCACGATCGCCGCGGAGGCCGAGCTGCGCATCGAGGTTGTGATCGCCCGCTTTTTCTGCGAGCCCTGTCAGCAGGCCTTCGAGGCCGAAGCTGGTGATTGCCTTTGCCCCCGCTGCGGCGGCTTCAGCCGCCGGCTGTTGCAAGGCCGCGAGCTGGAGCTGGCCTCCCTCGAGATCAGCTGAAGCTGCAGGTCATTTGTTCAGCATCAACATCTTGTGCATGGTGGTGACGTTGGTCAGGTCCAGGCTGCGGCAGCTGGATCAATAGCAGTCGGAGTCATGTCTGTGCAGCTCGATGTGCATCAGCACAAATGGGGTGGTATTCAAATGGCGTCAAATTATGAGTCGTCACGGCATCGAGTACGATGGAGTCTAGGCAGGCTAGGCCGCCGTCGTTTAACTCAAAGCCCATGGGCGATTGAATGGGTTTTTGCGGTGGTTTTAGGGGTAATTTGTTTCGCCAAAGTCTTTGCCTGATCAATCCAATTCGGAGCTTCTAATGTCAAAGCCAACCGTTCTTGTCACTGGTGCATCCAGTGGAATCGGTGCGGCGACAGCCCGCCTCTTGCTGGAGCGTGGCTGGAATGTGGTTGCGGCTGCTCGGCGGCTGGAAGCCATGGAGCCTCTCGCTGCATTGGGTGCCAAGGTGATGGCCTTGGATCTCAGCGATGAGCATTCACGCCGGGCGCTTGCTGAGCAGCTCACGGCCGAGGTGGGTGCCCTCGATGCGCTGGTTAACAATGCCGGCTTTGGAGAAGTGGGTCCGCTCGAGACATTGCCCCTGGATCGAGCCCGGGCGATTTTCGAGGTCAATGTCTTTGGGTTGATGGGGCTCACCCAGCAGTTGTTGCCTGCCATGCGCGAGCGAGGTCGCGGCCGCATCGTCAACATCTCCTCGATTGCCGGGCGCTGGGTCTCCCCTGGGTCTGGATGGTATGGGGCCAGTAAGTTTGCGCTGGAGGCCCTGAGTGATGCCTTGCGTCTCGAGCTCAAGGCCTTCGGCCTCAGCGTGGTGGTCGTTGAGCCCGGTGTGATTGCTACCGATTTTGCCAACGTGGCCTCTCCCTCGATCGAGGGATCTTTGTCTTGCCGCACCTACGGCACCATGATGCGTGCCGTTCGGAAGAGCTGGGATGCCGTTTACCGGGGTGCCTCCCAACCTCGAGAGGTAGCACTCACCATCGAGCGAGCCCTCACCGATGCCACCCCGTCAGCCCGTTACCTCTGCGGTCACCAGTCCGTTTCAGTGATCGCCAGCCAGGTTCTGCCGACGCGACTGTGGGACAGGCTGATTCGCATTCAGATGACCTGATGATCCCTCGCGGCGGTGCCTAGCCTGACTGTGGTCTCAGCCCTGTGTCGTCATGTGCCGTGACTGCTCCTGCGGACAGCCGGCGCCTGAGCCCGTCACGGTTCCCGCTGCCAATCCCGTCACTGCCTCACTGACGGCCCCTCGGCAACTCCCCCTGCACACGGCCCTGCTGCAGCGCAACGACGCCCAGGCCGCTGCCCTGCGGCAGCGTTTCGAGGCCGCCGGCGTCACAGCGGTCAACCTGCTCTCCTCCCCCGGCTCGGGCAAAACCGCCCTGCTCGAAGCCCTGGCCCGGCGGCTGGATCCCAGCCGCTTCGCGATCATCGTGGGCGATCTGGCCACCGACAACGACGCCCGCCGCCTGCAGGCCGCCGGGGTGCCGGCGGTGCAGGTCACCACGGGTCAGGCCTGTCACCTGGAGGCGCCGATGGTGGCCGACGGGCTGCATCGGCTCAGTCACCAGGGCATCAGCCTCGAGCAGCTCGAGCTGCTGGTGATCGAGAACGTGGGCAACCTGGTGTGCCCCGGCGCCTATGACCTGGGCGAGAGCCTGCGGGTGGTGCTGCTGTCCACCACCGAGGGCGAGGACAAGCCGCTCAAGTACGCGCCGATCTTCCATGGCGCCGATCTGGTGCTGATCACCAAAAGCGACTTGGCCGAGGTGGTGGGGTTCGACCGCCCTGCCGCCCACGCCGCCATCGCCCGCGTCGCCCCCCATGCCCGCGTGCTCGAAACCTCCGCCCGCAGTGGCGAGGGCCTCGACGCCCTGATCGCGGCCCTGGGGCTGCCTGCGCTGGCGGCGCGATGACGCAGGCCCGCCTGCGCCTCTACTGCCGCGGTGTGGTGCAGGGGGTGGGCTTCCGGCCGCTGGTGCACCGCCTCGCCACCGAGCTGGAGCTGGTGGGGGAGGTGGAGAACGTCGCTGGCGCCGTGTGGCTGGAGTTGCAGGGGGAGCGCCGGTTGCTGGAGCTGCTGGTGCGGCGTCTGCCGGAGGCGTTGCAGCCCCCCGGCGCCTTGGAGCCATTGGAGCCGGAATGGCTCCCGCCCCGCGTTCCGGCGCCATCCGGCCTGCGCATCGCTGCCGCCCGGCCCCAACCCCTGGGTGAAGGTCTGATCGCCCCCGGCCTCGCCGCTGATCTGGCCCCCTGCCCCGCCTGCCTGGCCGAGCTGCGCGATCCCACCAACCGCCGCTACCGCTACCCGTTCATCAGCTGCAGCCACTGCGGCCCCCGCTACAGCATCGCCACGGCCGAGCCCTATGCCCGCGCCCACACCACCCTGGCCAGCTTCCCGTTGTGCCCCGCCTGTCAGCGGGAGTTCGACGATCCGCAGGATCGCCGCTTCCACGCCGAAACGATCGGCTGCCCCGCCTGTGGCCCCCGGCTGCAGTGGCGTAGGGCCGAGCCAGGGATCGGAGCCGCAGTGGCAGCGGCGCCCCTCGAGCAGGCCCTGGCCCTGTTGGCGGCGGGCGGAATCCTGGCCCTGCAGGGGGTGGGCGGCTTCCAGTTGCTGGTGGATGCGGGCGATTCGGCGGCGGTGGCCCGGTTGCGCCAGCGCAAACACCGCCCTGCCAAACCTCTCGCTCTGCTGGTCGCCGATCCAGACGTCATCGCTCCGGAGGTGGAGCTATTGGCTGCTGAACGACTTCAGCTGTTGCATCCGGCGGCGCCGATTGTGCTGCTGCGCCGCCGACCAGGCCGCTGCGACACCTGGGCTGGGGTGGCCCCCGGCAGCGCCGCCCTGGGGGTGATGTTGCCCGCCTCGCCGTTGCACCAGCTGCTGGCGGCCGGCTTCGGCCGCCCCCTGGTGGCCACCAGCGGCAACCGCACCGGCGAGCCCCTCTGCCGCGATCCCGAGGAGGCCTTCGATCGCCTCGCCGGCATCGCCGACGGCTTTCTGCTGCACAACCGCCCGATCGCCCGCCGCCTCGACGATTCGGTGCTGCAGGTGGTGGAGCAGCGGCCGGTGCTGCTGCGCCGGGCCCGGGGCTATGCCCCCACGGCCCTGGCCCTGCAGGCTCCGCCGGGAACGGCCCTGGCCCTCGGCGGCGACCTCAAGAGTGCCCCCGCCCTGGCGGCGGACGGCCGGGTGTGGCTGGCGCCGGTGCTGGGTGATTTGGCCGGTGGCCTGCAGCACCAGTTGTTGCGGCAGGGGTTGGAGCCACTGTTGGCGCGCATCGGTTCCCAGCTGGATGGGGTGGTGTGCGATCAGCATCCCGGCTATGGGAGCCACCAGCTGGCCGCGGCGGCGGCCCGGCGGCTGGGCCTGCCGCTGCAGACCGCGCAGCATCACCGCGCCCACGGGCTGGCGGTGGCGGCCGAGCACGGCCTGGAGCTACCCGTGCTGGTGTGGGCCTGCGATGGGCTGGGCTACGGCGACGCGCCTGGCGGCGGCCATCGGCTCTGGGGCGGCGAGCTGCTGCGGCTCACCGCCGGCGGGGCCGAGCGCTGGGCCTGCCTGCGCCCCTTCCCCCTGCCGGGCGGGGAGCGGGCGATGGCGGAACCGCGCCGGGCGGCCCTCGGTCTGCTGGCGGCTGTTGGCCCCACCGCCCTGGCGCACCCCGGCGCTGCCCCCAGCCGCGCCGCCTTTGGGCCTGGCGAGTGGCCCCTGCTCTTGCAGGCCATCGCCAGCGGTTGCAACAGTCCGCTCTGCTCCAGCACCGGCCGGCTGTTTGATGGGGTGGCCTCCCTGCTGGGCCTGTGCCAGCGCAGCAGCTTTGAGGGGGAAGCGGGGCTGCTGCTGGAGGGCTTGGCGCTGCAGGCGGAGCGGCCGGGTGCCAGCGGCCGCGCTGGGGTGGTGCCCATGCCGCTGGTGGAGGCGGAGGGGCTGGCGTTGGGTTGGCTCGACTGGGGGCCCCTGGTGCACAGCCTGTTGGAGTCGGGGGCGGCCGGGGTGTCGCCCCAACAGCGAGCCGCACAGTTTCACGCCTCCCTGGCGGCGGGTCTGGCTGGGGCGGCGGCAGAGGCGGCGGCCCGCAGTGGCCCTACGCCGGTGGTGCTGGCCGGAGGCTGCTTCCAGAACCGGTTGCTGCTGGAGAGCACCAGCGCTGCCCTGCGGGCAGAGGGCCTGGAGCCCACCTGGGCCGAGCAGGTTCCCGGCAACGACGGCGGTCTGGCCCTGGGCCAGCTTTGGGCAGCTCTGGCCAATCTCCCTATAACGAAGGAAAGCG
>JBIIQK010000145.1:0-4939 GCA_044342135.1 Cyanobium sp. | reverse complement strand
CCGATCGTGCCGGCCGGCAGGCTGGGAAACACGTGCACGCCGAACAGGGCTTCCACCCCCTCCATGGCGCCGTCGGCCTTCATCCAGGCCGCCCCCTGGGCCGTTTCCTCCGCAGGCTGAAACAGCAGCCGCACCCGGGCGGTGAGTCGGTCAGGGGCGCGCTCAGCCAGCCCGGCGAGCAGCCGCGCCACCCCCAGCCCCACGGCGGTGTGCAGGTCGTGGCCACAGGCATGCATCAGGCCCTGCTGGGTGGAGGCGTAGTCGAGGCCGGTGCGCTCCTCCACCGGCAGGGCATCCATATCCACCCGCAGGGCCACCAGGGGGGCCGGGCGGCCATCGGGGGCCAGCTCCGGCCCAAGCTCGGCCACGACCCCGGTGCGGCCAATGCCCTCGCGCACCTGCCAGCCCCAGCGGCGCAGCTCACCGGCCACCAGGGCGGCGGTCTGCTGCTCGTGACCACTGAGCTCGGGATGGCGGTGGATGTGGCGCCGCAACTGGATCAACTCGGGCAGCACCGCGGCCAGGGCCTCGTCGAGGCCCTGCTCGGACCAAGTCAGGGTGCCGGGTGTCGCCGTCATGGAGGAGGCCATCGTTCAGGAGTCCGTCATTCAGGAAGCCAGGGCCAGGAATTGCGCCAGAGCTTCCACCGGCTCGGGGGGCCAGCGCCGCGTCGATTGCAACCATTCTTGCTGGCGGTAGCGCGGATCGAGGCCGGAGGCTGCGGCCCAGTTGCTCTCCGCCTCGCCGCTGGCTCCTTTCTGCCACAGCAGGGCCGTGAGCGCGGCGCGGGCATCGGCAAACAGGGGATAGCGGCGAATCAGGTTGCGCAGCTCGCGCTCGGCTGCCGTCCGATCCCCCAGCTGAAAGGCGGCCAGGGCGGCACTGGAGCGGGCCATGGCAAAGCCTGGCCGGGCCAGGGACGCCTCCTCAAAGCAGCGGCGCGCGGCCTCCCAGTCGCCCAGGGAGCCCCGCACATTGCCGAGGTTGTAGAGGGCCGAGGCCCGCGGTTCGCCCCCATCGCTGGGGGCCCGCTCCAGGATCCAGCGGTAATCGGCCTCAGCAGCCGCCCAGTCGCCCAGGGCCTCCTCGGCGGTGCCGCGGTTGAGGTGGGGATCGGGACTCTCGCCATCGAGGGCCATCGCCCGGGTCTGATCGGCGATGGCGGCCTGGGGATCGCCGAGGGCCAGCTGCACATTGCCGCGGTTGCTCCAGGCCGCCGCATCCCCCGGAGCCACCTCCAGCACCTGATTCCAGAGGGGCAAGGCATCACCAAAGCGCCCCTCGCGGCTGGCGCTTAGGGCCTGGTCAAAGAGCTGGGGCAGCAGCAACTGCACGCCCAGCAGCAGGGCCAGCAGGGTGGACATCATCAAAGCGAGCCGCTCATGACAGGGGCCCGCTCATGCCACCGCCCCGGTGGGCCAGCCCAGATGGCTGCGGCCCGCCGGAGTGACCATCCGGCCCCGGGGGGTGCGCTGCAGAAAGCCCAGCTGCAGCAGGTAGGGCTCCACCACCGCTTCGAGGGTGGCGGAATCTTCGCCCAGGCCGGCGGCCAGGGTGTCGAGGCCCACGGGTCCGCCGCCATAGCCCTCCAGCATCAAGGTGAGCAGGCGCCGGTCGCTGGCATCGAGGCCGCGGTCGTCGACGCGGTGCAGGCTGAGGGCCTCCGCCACCAGGGCTGCGCCAATCCGGCCGTGGCCCCGCACCGAGGCCACATCGCGCACACGGCGCAGCAGGCGGTTGGCGATGCGGGGGGTGCCCCGGCAGCGGCGCGCCACCTCCAGGGCGGCGTCAGCCTCGAGCTCGATCTGCAGCAGGCCGGCGGCCCGCTCCACGATCGCCTGCAGATCCTCGAGGCCGTAAAACTCGAGCCGCTGGATCAGGCCGAAACGATCCCGCAGCGGCGAGCTCAGGGAACCGGCGCGGGTGGTAGCCCCCACCAGGGTGAAGGGCGGCAGGTCCAGGCTGCGGGTGCGGGCCGTGGTGCCCTTGCCCACGGTGAGGTCGAGGCGGAAGTCCTCCATGGCCGGATAGAGGATCTCCTCCGCCACCCGGTTGAGCCGGTGAATCTCATCGATGAACAGCAGCTCGTGGGGCTGGAGGTTCACCAGTAGGCCAACGATGTCACGCGGGCGCTCCAGGGCTGGCGCACTGGTGATCCGGCAGCGCACCCCCAGCTCCTCCGCCAGCACCAGGGCCATGGTGGTTTTGCCCAGGCCGGGAGGGCCATAGAGCAACACGTGATCGAGGGCCTCCTGGCGGGCACGGGTGGCCTCCACGGCAATGGCCAACACCTGCTTGAGCTCGCTCTGGCCGATGTAGTCAGCCAAACGCCGGGGCCGCAGACCGTCTTCCCGCGATGCCGCCACCCCATCGCTCGGCCTGGCCGCCGCGGCCTCCTCCGGCCCAGGGGCGGGGTCCACCAGGCGGGGGGGCTGGGATCCCGAGGAAACGATGGCCATGGAGCGAGGGTACCGGGGGCTCCCTAGGGTCGGGAGATCCAGGGGACGGTTGCGGAGCAGCGATGGCCAAGGGCGGGGGCAAGAAAAGCGCCAAGGCCCAGCGCGATGCTGCCAACAAACTGCTGGCCGACAACCGCTTCGCCCGCCACCAGTACGAGATCCTCGAAACGCTCGAGTGCGGCGTCGAGCTGGTGGGCACCGAGGTGAAGTCGATCCGGGCCGGCCAGTGCAACCTGCGCGACGGCTTCTGCCTGATCCGCAAGGGGGAGCTGCAGCTGCACAACGTGCACATCTCGCCCCACAGCCATGCGGGGGCCTACTTCAACCACGAGCCCCTGCGGGTGCGCAAACTGCTGGCCCACCGGCGCGAGATTGAAAAGTTGCGCGTGGCCCTCGATCAGAAGGGCCTCACCCTGATCCCGCTCAACCTCCACCTCAAGGGCTCCTGGATCAAGCTCACGATCGGGCTGGCCAAGGGCCGCAAACTGCACGACAAGCGCCACGAGGAGCGGCGCAAACAGGACATCAAGGACGCCAAGGCCGCCATCGCCCGGCTCTGACTCCAGGGGCGGGTGGCGCGGCCGGGCCGGGCCACTGCTGATGCGTCTCCGGACTTCTGTACAGCCTGTACAGATTCCTGGAGACCGATTGGAACGAGGACATTCGGGAGGCACGCAACCCTGCGGCCACCCAGCGGCCACCCCGGCTGGCGTCCATGCACAGGCGTCAATTCACCGGCGGTGACACCGGCGGCGGCGGGGCGACGGCAGGCGGGGCGGGGGGCGCTGGCGCCGCGGGAGCCGGCACGGTGGGGACCTGGGGCGTCTCCAGCTGGTCCGCCGCCGGTGGCGCTGAGGGCTCGGGGGCGGCGACCGCCGCCGGCGGATCGGCCCGCAGAGACAGGGTGATCAGGGCTGGGGCGACGCCGTCGTTGGTCACCAGCAGCTGCACCGGTGAGCGCTTCTGCACCCCCAGACTCACCACCCGCAGGGGTCCCTTGGCCTCCAGCAGGTCGCCATCGGGACCGAACACGCTCATCTGCATCAAGGGCGAACCGTTCACCCCCAGCACCAGGCGGTAACCCGGCGGCAGCCGCACCGGGAACAACCGGGCGCCACCGGCCTCCACCTGGGCCGAGAGCACCCGGGTTTCCCGCGGCTGGGCCTCAATCGCCTCGATCTGCACGTTGGCCAGGCCCTGCTCGGCAGCTGCAAACCAGAGCTGGCGGAAAGGTTCAGGGGGAATGTCTGCGCCGGGCCGACCCGGCAACAGGCTCTGGGCGCTGCCCGACACCAGCTGGCGCAAGACCGCCGAGCTGAGCCCCTGGCTCACCAGGGACTGCTGGCGCCGCTCCCAATCGCCATTGGTGTAACTGCCCAGGCGGCGACGGATGTCGAGGGGGAGTTGCTCCACCCGGGCCAGCCACTCCTCGGACAGCTCATTCCACACCTTGCGCAGGGGGGCATCTTCGAGGGAATCGCTGGGCAGGCGGCCGCCCCGCTCCGGGAACTGGGCCAGCAGGCTGGCGTCCACCAGCTTCAGGAACCAGCCCCGGTCCACCTGCATGGCCCGCAGCCGGTTGAGCAGCTGCTGGCGCTGGTCCACCTCGGCGGGGGGCAGGCTGTTGGGCAGCTGCAGAGCGGCATCCGGAGTGGGTAGGGCCAACCGGCCGCGGCTCAGCCACCACCAGCCCAGGGCCGTGCCCACCACGGCCGAGAGCACCAGGGCGATCACCACGGGCCAGATCCCACCCTCGGCGGCCTCCTCCCGCTCGTCCAGGCGGCTGCGCAGGGCCGCCGCGGCCGGGGGGGGCGGCGCCAGGGGAGGCAACACCGGCTTGGGCGCGCTCGCCACGGGTTCCGCCGCTGGCTCGGGCTCGGGAGCCGGCGGGGCGGGGGGCGCAGCCACCGGCGGCGGCACCAGGGCGACGGTGCGGTCGGCCCGGGGCACCGGGCCTGTGCTCTCCGGCATGGGCAGGGCCTGAAAGGCCGCCAGGGCCTGGGAGGCCGAGGCGAAGCGCTCGCCGGGCACGCGGCACAACAGCCGACGGATCTGGGCCTGGAGCTCGGGTTCGGCAGCCAGGGCAGCGGGCCAGCGCCAGGCCAGGGTCACCGGATCCAGCAGCCGGGCGGGCTCCTCCCCGCTGAGCAGCACCAGGGCCACCACCCCCAGGGCATGGAGGTCCATCCAGGGCTCGGGTGCCGCTGCGCGGGCGCGCTCGGGCGGCGCGTAGCCGGGGGTGACCGCCGGGATGCCAGCCACCAGGCCAAAATCAAGCAGCACCGGCAGGCCGTCGCTGTCCCGGCGCAGCAGGTTGGCGGGGCTGAGATCGCCGTGCACCAGCTCCTGGCTATGCAGCACCGCCAGCACCGGCAGCAGCTGACGCAGCAGCAGCAGCACCTCGCCGGCACCGAACACCAGCTGGCGCTCGGCGCGGGCCTCGAGCAGCTGCCGGTAGGTCCGGCCGGCCTGCCATTCCC
>JBIIQK010000144.1:0-4956 GCA_044342135.1 Cyanobium sp. | reverse complement strand
CGGTGGTCGCCGTATCATCGATCACCTCATCGAGCAGGGACGCCAGGGGCGGGTTGGCCACCGCCAGCCAGCGGCGCGGGGTGACGCCATTGGTGACGTTGGTGAAGCGCTCCGGCCAGATGCGGGCCAGATCGGCAAACAGGTGCTGCTTGAGCAGGGTGCTGTGCAGCTCGGCGACCCCATTGACGTGATGGCTGCCCACCACCGCCAGGTGGGCCATGCGCACCCGCCGCTGGGGTCCCTCCTCGATCAGGGAAATGCGCTGCAGGATCTGGGGATCGCCGGGATAGCGGATCCGGGCCATGCGCAGGAAGCGCGTGTTGATCTCGTAGATGATCTCCAGCTGGCGGGGCAGCAGTTGCTCGAACAGCTCCACCCCCCAGGTCTCGAGGGCCTCGGGCAGCAGGGTGTGGTTGGTGTAGCTGATGCTGGCCGTGGTAATCGACCAGGCGGTGTCCCAATCGACACCGTGCACATCCATCAGCAGCCGCATCAGCTCGGCCACGGCGATGGCCGGATGGGTGTCGTTGAGCTGCACCGCAAATTTGCGGTGGAAGTCGGTGACCTCCAGGCCCTGGCCGCGCAGGATGCGGAACATGTCCTGCAGGGAACAGCTCACGAAGAAGATCTGCTGGGACAGGCGCAGCCGCTTGCCCTGGTCCAGCTCGTCGTTGGGGTAGAGCACCTTGGAGAGGGTCTCCGACTGCATCTTGCGCAGCACGGCCCGGGTGTAATCGCCGGCGTTGAAAGAGGCGAAATCAAAGGCCTCCGGAGCCACCGCCGACCACAGCCGCAGGGTGTTGGCGGTGTTGACGCCGTAGCCCAGGATCGGCGTGTCATGGGCCACACCGATCACCGTGTGCTCACCGATCTGCACCGGGTAACTCCACTCCGGCCGGATCACCTCCCAGGGGTTGCCCCGGGTGAGCCAGGGGTCGGTGCTCTCCACCTGCCCCTCGGGCGTGATCTGCTGGCGGAAGATGCCGAATTCGTAGCGGATGCCGTAGCCGATGGCGGGAAGCTCCAGGGTCGCCATCGACTCCTGG
Organism: Cyanobium sp.; assembly: GCA_044342135.1. Lineage (GTDB taxonomy): Bacteria > Cyanobacteriota > Cyanobacteriia > PCC-6307 > Cyanobiaceae > Cyanobium_A. The sequence continues at coordinate 3,910 of JBIIQK010000144.1, read as the reverse complement.
AAGCAGGCGGCCAACCGTCCCAGGCCACCGTTGCCCAGGCCGGGTTCAGGCTCTTCGGCGATCAACTCCTCGAGATTCAAGCCCAGGCTGGCGCAGGCCTCCCGGGCCGCCTCCACCAGGCCCAGGTTCACCAGGTTGTTTTCCAGGTGGGGGCCCAGCAGGTATTCCGCCGACAGATAGGTGGCGGTGCGCACGTGCTCCCGGGTGTACGTGTCGGCGGTGTCGACCCAGTTCTTCAGCAGCCGGTCCCGCACGGCCAAGGCCAGGCAGCGGTAGTGGTCGTGGCGGGTGGCCAGGGACGTGGATTTGGCCTGGCTGAAGAAGAGATGCCGCTGCATCGCTTCCACCAGGGCCTGGCTGTCGGCTGAGGCCATCCCTGGTCTCCCTGCAAAGGGGAAGTCTGGAGGGGGCGGTTGGAAACCGCAGGGGGGTGGTCACGGTGTCCGGACACGGGGGGAGACCAATTGGTCCAGTGGTATCAACCGCAGCAAAGCCAGGGGGACCCCAAGGCTTTGGGTGGGTGGAGATGAGTTGAACAGCGCTTCCCATGCCTTCCCAGCCCCGTCTCCAGGCCCTCGAGCAGATCCTCAGCCGTCCGGCGGCCGCCACCGAACCCGCCGCCGGGCTCGATGAGCTCTGGGCCTGCGATGTGTTCGGTCTCGACAAGATGAAATCAGCCCTCCCCAAGGAGGTGTTCAAGTCGATCCAGCGCACCATCCGCGAGGGCGGCAAGCTCGACATGTCGATGGCCAACGTGGTGGCCCAGGCGATGAAGGACTGGGCCACCAGCCGCGGCGCCCTCTACTACGCCCACGTCTTCTACCCCCTCACCAACCTCACCGCCGAGAAGCACGACGGCTTCATCTCGCCCCAGGGGGACGGAACGGTCATCTCGGAGTTCACCGGCAAGCTGCTGGTGCAGGGCGAGCCCGACGGCTCCTCCTTCCCCAACGGCGGCATCCGCTCCACCTTCGAGGCACGCGGCTACACCGCCTGGGACATCACCAGCCCCGCCTACCTCATGCAGACCCCCAACGGGGTCACCCTCTGCATCCCCACCGTCTTCGTCTCCTGGACCGGTGAGGCCCTCGACAAGAAAACCCCCCTCCTCCGCTCCAACGCCGCCATGAACCGGCAGGCCCAGCGCCTGCTCCGCCTCCTCGGCGAATCCGACATCGCTCCCGTCAACTCCAGCTGCGGCGCTGAGCAGGAGTACTTCCTCGTCGACAACGCCTTCGTCGCCCTCCGCCCCGACCTGCTCCTCGCCGGCCGCACCCTGTTCGGCGCACCCCCCGCCAAGGGACAGCAATTCGACGACCACTACTTCGGCGCCATCCCCGAGCGAGTTCAGGTGTTCATGCAGGACGTGGAGCGCCAGCTCTACCGCCTCGGTGTGCCCGCCAAAACCCGTCACAACGAAGTGGCCCCAGGCCAATTCGAGATCGCCCCCTACTTCGAGGCCGCCAACGTCGCCACCGACCACCAGCAGCTCACCATGACCGTGCTCAAGGCCACGGCCAAAAAGCACGGCTTCACCTGTCTGCTCCACGAAAAGCCCTTTGCCGGCATCAACGGCTCCGGAAAGCACGTCAACTGGTCCATCGGCAACGCCACCCAGGGCAACCTGCTCGACCCCGGCCAGACACCCCACGACAACCTCCAGTTCCTGCTCTTCTGCGCCGCCGTCATCCGCGGCGTCCACTGCTACGGGCCATTGCTGCGCTCGGTGGTGGCGACGGCCGGCAACGACCATCGCCTCGGCGCCAACGAAGCCCCGCCGGCAATCATCTCGGTGTATCTGGGCAGCCAGCTCGAGGATGTGTTCAACCAAATCCGCGAAGGCAACCTGCAGACTTCGGCCAAGGGCGGCGTGATGGCCCTGGGGGTCGACACCCTGCCGGAATTCACCAAGGACCCCGGCGACCGCAACCGCACCTCCCCCTTCGCCTTCACCGGCAACCGCTTTGAGTTCCGCGCCGTTGGCTCCGGCCAGTCGGTGGCCGGCCCCCTGGTGGCGATGAACACCGTGCTGGCCGACTCGATCGGCTGGATCGCCGACCAGCTGCAGGGCCAGCTCGACAGCGGCACCGCCCTCGGGGAGGCCGCCTTCCACGTGCTCCAGCAGGTGATGCGCGAACACGGCGCCGTGGTGTTCGGCGGCGACGGCTACTCCAGCGAATGGCACCGGATGGCCGTGGAACAGCGGGGGCTGGAAAACCTGCGCACCTGTGCGGATGCTCTGCCCGTGCTGCAACGCCCGGACGTACGGGAGCTGTTCGAGCGCCAAGGGGTGCTCAGCCCGGTGGAACTGGAAAGCCGGTTCGCGGTGTACGCCGAGCAATACGTGCTCGCCATTGAGGTGGAAGCCAAGCTGGCCCTGCAGATCGCCCGCACCCAGGTGTATCCGGCAGCGGTGCGCTATCTGGGCGAATTGGGCAAGGCCCTGCAGGAGCAGCAGGCGATGGGGCTCCACCCCAACCTGAACCTGCGCAACCAACTGGCTGAGCTGCTCGAGCAACTCAACAATGGCTGCGCTGCCCTGGAGCAGGCCCTCGGCGGCGAGCATGGCCATGACACCCACGCCCACATGCGCCATTGCGCCGACACCCTGATGCCCCTGATCGCGGTCCTGCGCTCAGCGGTGGATGGCCTCGAAGCCCTGGTGGACAACGACCTCTGGCCCCTGCCCAGCTACCAGGAGATGCTGTTCGTGCGCTGAGGACCCGGGCCGGATGACGCCCCTGACACCGAAAGATGTTGTGAAGGTGACAGTTTGCATCTGGCACAAGCGCCATGATCTGCCCAGGAGCAGAAGAGCCAGACATGCCACCCCTGAGATCCCAGCCGGGGCGATCCCTGGCTTCGAGCCACGTGCGGCACTACCGGCTGGTCGACCGCCAGGGTGCCCCCCACCCGGTGCTCGACGATCTCTACGAGTCCCTCGACGCCGCCTGGAGCGAGGCGATGGGCTGGTGGCAGGAGCACTGCGGCGGCACCCAAGGGCCTGTCGACATCGGGGTCGAGGTGAGCACCGCCAGCGGCGACTGGCGCACCCTGCGCTTTCCTGGCTGCTGAAGGGGCTGCTGGACGGACTGCTGGCCCTTGGCCTTGGCTTGCTGTTGTGGGCGTCCCCAGCCGGAGCGCTCCAGACCAGCTGCACCCCTGTCAGCGAGCAGGAGGTGAGCAGCTGGTTTGAGCAGTGGAATCAGGCCCTGGCCAGTGGGGATTCCGCCGAGGTCGCCAGCCTCTACAGCGATCAGGCCCTGCTGTTGCCCACCCTGTCCCCCGAGCTGCGGGACACGCGCCAGGGCATCACCGACTACTTCACTGGCTTCCTGAGCCGCCATCCCAGCGGCACCATCACCCACCGCCAGATCCGGCTGGGCTGCAACGAGGCCGTCGATGCGGGCACCTATCGCTTTGCGCTGCACGACCCTGAGGCCACGGTCGAAGCGCGCTACACGTTTGTCTATGGGCTGGAGCAGGGAAGCTGGCGGATCCAGCACCACCACTCCTCCCTTTTGCCTGGCTGAGCTCAGCAGCCCCGGGCCGGCCTCAGGGAGCCACGGTGGCCAGCACCGGCGGCAGGGAGGGAGGAGGAAGCAGGGGAGGCAAGTGGGGCGTGGGATCCAGGGCCAGAAGATCGGAGCCCTGGCGCCGCAGCTCGAAGTGCAGATGGGGGCCACTGGTCTGGCCGGTCATGCCCACCGTGCCGAGGGGCTGCCCCTGCTCGAGCGCCTGGCCCGGCGCCACGGCGGTGTCATGCAGGTGGGCATAGAGGGTCTGCCAGCCGTTGCCATGGTCGAGCACCACCGTGGTGCCATAGCCACTGATCGGCTCCACCAGCACCACCACACCCGCCAGGGCGGCCAGCACCGGCGTGCCCTGGTCGGCCGCCAGATCCACACCG
>JBIIQK010000143.1:0-4957 GCA_044342135.1 Cyanobium sp. | reverse complement strand
CTCACCGTGGAGGAACCCCTGGAGGAGGTGCTGCGGGAGCGGGTGCGCCACTACGGCGAACAGGGCAAGACCGTGGATTTCTGGCTGGTGAAACGCCCTGCCTTCCTCGAGGCCCCCGAACTCGAGCCCATTGGCAGTGCGGTGCCCCGGCCTGCGGCGGCGGTGGTGTCCACCGACGAAAAGTTCATCACCTTCCTGAAACTGCGGCTGGAATTCGTGGCCTGCGGCCGTTTTGAAGCCCCCAGCGCCTCGATCCCCGACGCCCTGGCCAGCGCAGCCTGATCGAGCCCTTCAGAACAGGCCCAGAAAGCGCTTGCGCGGGGCCTCGTCACCGACGGCTTGGCCTTGGGCACCGGCTTGCGCTCCAGGTTTTCCCTGGCCGCCGTCCTGCTGGTAGCGGGGCTTGTTGTCACCGATGGTGAGCAGGGCCTCCTTGTTCTTCCACCAGACCCAGTCGCGGATGGGCGGCGTGTTGGCCAGCTGCTGGCGGGTCAGTCCGAGCCCGAGCTTGGCGGAGGCATCGAGCAACACATCGAGCATGTCCTCACCGGTGATGCAGCGGGCCAGGGCCTCATTGGTGCGCTTGGCCCCGTTGAGGGCCTTCACCAGGGCATTCACCCGCTGGCCCACCGACAACGAGGCTGGGTTCATGGGGATCTCTGCACCGCTGGGGGCGACCGTACCAGCGATGGCCGGTCAGGGGGGGGCTGACAAGGAGAGGGGGGGGAGGCAAGACTGGATCCAACGCGATGGACCGATGACGTCCCCCTCCCGTGCCTGCCACCACTGGGTGATCGGGGACGTTCATGGCTGCGGCGACTCCCTGGAACGGCTGGTGGCCGAGCTTCCCGCCGCTGATCGTCTGGTGCTCTGCGGAGACGTGATCAACCGGGGGCCCCAGATCCGCCGCACCATGGAACTGGCCTGGGGCCTGGTGGAGTCGGGTCGGGCGGTGTGGCTGAAGGGCAACCACGAAGCCGACCTGGTGGCCGCCCTGCGCCAGGGCGACTGGATGGCCCACCGGGCCCTGGCCGGCTGTGACACCTACCGCCAGCTCGGCGATCGCCACTGCCGCATCTGGCAGGAGCGCCTCGACCAGCTGCCCTGCACCTACGGCGGACCGGGCTGGGTGGCCACCCACGCCGGGTTTGATCCGTCCAGCTGGGAACCGGACCTCAGCATCCGCATGCCCTTCTGGCAGGCCTACGACGGCCGCTTCGGCGATGTGGTGATCGGCCATACCCCCGGGCCCCAGGTGCGGCGCCTCGGCCGGATCGTGATGGTGGACACCGGCGCCTGCTACGGCGGCGAGCTCTCGGCCTATTGCCCCGAAACCGGCGCGATCCGGTCTGTCCCCGGCCTGCGCGAACGCGGGATCACCCCCTTCAGCCAACAGCTGGCGGGCTGCCTGCCCTGATGGCCCACCGCTGAGCCAGCGCCTTGCTCACCGTTTTCCGGGGCAACCGGGCTGAACATCTCGCCGAACTCCTGGCCGCCCAGCTGCGCCTGACCCCCCCGGGCCCCTTTGAGTCGGTGCAGGTGGTGGTGAACACCTGGCCCACCAGCCGCTGGCTGGGGGAGCAGCTGGCGGTGGGGCTGGGGGGCATTGCGGCCAACATCCGCTATCCCTTTCCCGGCAGCCAGCTGCGCCAGATCGTCGCAGCCCTGCTGGGCGAGGGCAGTGACGCCCCAGACCCCTGGCGGGCCAGCCAACTGGTGTGGCCCGTGCTGGAGCTGCTGCCCGAACTGGTGGAGCAACCCGAAGCCTCCGCCCTGCGGCAGTGGTTGGGCCGGCGCCAGGGCCATGCCCAAGAGCTCGACCTGGCCCAGTGGCAACTGGGCCGCAGCATCGCCGATGCCCTCGACGACATCGCCCTCTACCGCCCGGATGTGCTGGAGAGCTGGTGGGCCGGCACCACCCCAGCCCCCGGCGACAGCGCCTCCTGGCAGCGGCTGCTGGTGCTGCAGCTGGGGGAGCGCCTGGGCGTGAAGCCCTTTGGCCTGCGGGTGCTCGAGGCCATCGCCCGGCTCCAGGCCGGGCCCCCTCCCGCCGGCAGCCTGCCCGATCCCCTGCGCCTATTTGGTCTCAGCAGCCTGGCCCCGATCCAGGTGCAGCTGCTCCAGGCCCTCAGCGTCCACACCAACGTGGACCTCTACCTGCTCACCCCTTGCCGCGACCTGTGGCAGCGCTGCACCAGTCGCCGGCGGGTGCTGAGCGATGCCATCGCCCTGCAGCAGCCCCTGGACGGCGACTGGCTGCTGCAGGCCTCCGGCCTGGAGGCCCGCTTCGGGCGCCTGGGGGGCGAATTTCAGCAGCTGCTGGAGGGCAGCGGCGACAGCCGTCAGGGCCAGTGGGAGGAGAAGGATCTGTTTGTGGCCCCCGCCAGGAGCCATGGCGGGCCGGGGCCTGCGCCCCTGCTCCATCAGCTGCAGCAACACCTGGCGGATCCGGCTGGACACCCCCAGCTGCAGCGGGCCCCGGGAGACAGCTCCCTGGAGTTCCACCGCTGTCCGGGCCCCCTGCGCCAGGTGCAGATCGTGCGGGATCGCATCCTGCAGCTGATGGCGGCCGACCCCACGCTCCAGCCCCGGGACGTGCTGGTGATGACCCCCCAGGTGGATGGGCTGGCGCCCCTGGTGGCCGCCGTGTTCGGCGATGGCGAAGCCACGGGAGTGACCCTCAACTGGCGGCTCACCGACCGCAGCCAGCAGAGCGAGGCCAGCCTCAGCCGCAGCCTGCTGGAGCTGCTGCGACTGGCGGGGGAACGGTTCACCGCCTCGGCCCTGGAGACCCTGCTCGAGAGCGCGGTGCTGCAGGAGCACTTCCAGCTCAGCGGGGCCGACCTGGCGGCGCTCCATCCCCTGCTGCAACGCTGCGGCTTCCACTGGGGCCTCGATGCCGCGGAGCGGGGCGGCCTGGCCAGCGGCAGCCTGGCCTGGGCCATCGACCGGCTGCTGCTCGGCCTGGTGCTGCCCGAGGAGCCCGGCCTGGCCCCGGCGGACACCGCCCCCCTGGCCAGTGGCGTGGGCATGGAGCTGCTGGGCCGCTGGCTGCACCTGCTCACCCGGCTGCGCCACTGGCTCACGGAGCTGCGCCGCCCCCGCCCCTGCGCCGCCTGGGCCAGCTGCCTGCGGACCCTGCTGGGCGACCTGTTCGGCGAGGGCGGCAGCCAGGCCTGGGAGCTGCCCCTGGTGCTGGCCGCCATCGACGACTGGCAGCAGGCCGCCACGGGCTGCGCCCTCGAGCTGGCCGCACCGGTGGTGGCGGCCGTGCTCGATGAGCGGCTGGCCGCCGATTCGGGTCGGTTCGGCCACCGCAGCGGCGCCCTGACCATCAGCGCCCTGGAGCCAATGCGGGCCATTCCCCACCGGGTGATCGTGTTGATGGGGCTGGATGCGGGCACCTTCCCCCGCCAGAGCCAGCGGCCCGGCTTCCACCTGCTCGAGCAGCAGCGCCGCCTGGGCGACCCCAACCCGGCCGACCAGGACCGCTACGTGCTGCTGGAGGCCCTGCTCTCGACCCGCGATCACCTGCTCGTGACCTGGAGCAGCCGCGACCCCCGCAGCGGGGAGGAGCTGCCTCCGGCCACCCCGGTGCGCCAGTGGCTCGAATGGCTGCAGGGCCAGCTGCCCTGCCGGGGGGGTGAGCTGCTGGTGGACCACCCCGCCAACCCCCTCGACCGGGCCAACTTCCAACCGATCGGCGAACGGCCTGCGGGCAGCTGCGACCGGCGGCTGCTGGAGGCCCGCCAGCTGCTGGATCAGCCCGCAGCCCTGGCACCGCCCCTGCCCCTGGCGGCCAGCACACCCCCCGGCCCACCGGGCCTGGAGAGGGGAAGCGGGGAGGTGGATGCCACGGCCGACCTGCGCGAGTGGCTGCTGGCCCCCCAGGCCAGCTGGCTGGGCTCCCTGGGTCTGCGGCCCCGGGAATGGGCCGACAGCCTCGACGACCTCGAACCCCTCAGCCTCGACGAGCGCAGCAGGGCTGCCCTGCTGCGCCAGGCCCTCAGCGACCCCGAGGCGGCCAGCCTCGACGCGCCCGAAACCTGGCTGGAGCGCCACCGGGGCACGGGTCTGCTGCCGCCCCTGGCCGCCGGGCTCCTGGAGGCCGGTGGCCTGAGCAGGCGCTGGCACAGCCTGCACAGCACCCTGGAGGGCCTGGGGCCCGAACGCCGGGCCCCGGCCCAGTGGCAGGGCTGGCAGCAGGAGCTGCTGTGGCGGGGCTCCTCCCTGGTGGTGCTGCACCCGGCGCGGCCCCGCAGCCGCCAGCGCCTGGAGCTCTGGCTGGCCCTGCTGCTGGCCGCCGCCGCCGACCAGGCCCCCTCAGCCGCGGTGCTGGTGGCCCGGGGCGAGCGCGACTTCGGCGTGGAACTGCGCCTGGTGCCCCCCGATGGGGCCACGGCCCGCCAGGAGCTGGAGCGGCTGGCCAAGCTGCGCGACGCCTGGCGTCAGCGCTGCTGGCCCGTGCCGCCCGAAACGGGCTGGGCCCTCCTGGAGAAGGGCGTCGACCAGGCGATCGAAACCTGGGAGGGCACGGAGCGATTCCGGGGTGAACGGCAGGAGCCGGAGCAGGCCCTCTGCTTCGGCTCCGAACTCAGCGGCAGCGCCCTGCTGGCCAGCGGGGAGGTGGCCGCCCAGGCGGAAGTGCTGCTCGGCCCCCTGCGGAAGCAGCTGCCATGACGCCGATCCCGCCGCCTGAGCAACGCTTCGAGGCCAACGCCTTTCCGCTCGAACCGGGCCTGCGCCTGCTCGAGGCCAGCGCCGGCACGGGCAAAACCTTTGCCCTGGCCCAGCTGGTGCTGCGCTACGTGGGGGAAGCCGAGCTGAACCTGCGCCAGCTGCTGGTGGTGACCTTCACCGACGCCGCCGCGGCCGAGCTGCGCGATCGCATCGGCCAGCGGCTGCAGCGGGCCCTGGCGGGCTTGGAGGATCCAACGCTGGAGGCGCCCGACCCCAC
>JBIIQK010000142.1:0-4984 GCA_044342135.1 Cyanobium sp. | reverse complement strand
CAGGGTGTTGAACAGTTGCAGGTTGGAGCCATCGCTGAACTTCATGTAGCCCTCCACCGGGTATTGGGCTTTGGCGTCAGAGGAGTTGGCGGTGAAGAAAAACTTGTAGCTGGTGTAGGGCTGGCTGACGAAGAAATCGGTGTTCCAGTTGGTGTTGCCGATCAACTTGCCCCGCCCCACCGACTTCGACACGATCGGCGAGGTGCCGTTGCCGCCCACGGGCTGCAGGAAGGTGCAGGTGGGGGCGGCGTTGGCGGCCAGGCCCGTCACGCCCACGCCAACCGTGAGGCTCGCGGCCAGCAGGGTGGAGGCTTTCAGGATCGCGGATGCCAGGGGTGCGGAGGGCATGGGCCAGGGAAACACTGGCCAGACCTTAGGTGAGGGGACGGGCCGGATCCAGTCCCTCCACTTCCCCGGCAAACACGCGACTGGCCGTGATGTCGTCAGCCTCGATCGTCATCAGATCGCGCTTGGTCAGCGGGCTGCCCATGCGGCTGAACAGGCGGTTGGCCTGGCGCATCCGGGCCCGGTCGATGGCGTTGCGAATCGAACGGGCATTGGCGAAGAACGGCAGCTGCATCCGCCGTTGGATGTAGTCCGCAAAGGCAGCGGTGGCCTCGTCGCTGAAGCGGTAGTTCTCGGCGGCGAGCACCAGACGGGCAATCGCCAGCAACTCCTCTGCGGTGTAGTCCGGGAAGTCAATGTGGTTCGCCACCCGGGAGGAGAGGCCTGGATTCGACTGGTAGAACACATCCATCCGATCCTTGTAGCCGGCGAAGATCACCACGAGGTCGTCGCGGTTGCTCTCCATTACCTGCAGCAGGATTTCGATCGCCTCAGCGCCATAATCCCGCTCGTTTTCGGGCCGGTAGAGGTAATAGGCCTCATCGATGAACAGCACGCCCCCCATCGCCTTCTTGAGCATCTCCCGGGTCTTGGGAGCGGTGTGGCCGATGTACTGGCCCACCAGGTCATCGCGGGTGGCCGTCACCACATGGCCCTTGCGCACGTAACCCAGGCCGTGCAGGATCTTGCTCATCCGCTCGGCCACGGTGGTCTTGCCCGTGCCAGGCCGCCCGGTGAAGGACATGTGCAGGCTGGGCGGGGTGGTGGCCAGCCCCACCTGCTGCCGCGCCCGATCCACCACCAGCAGGGCCGCGATCTCGCGGATGCGGGCCTTCACAGGCCGCAGGCCGATCAGCTCCTGGTCGAGCTGATCGAGCATGGTCTGGATGCCCACCCCCTCATAGGCCGCCTTCAGGTCAATGACCGTGTTGTCAGAGACGGTGTTGTCAGAGACCTTGTTGTCAGAAGACGCTCCTGCAGCACGGTCAGCGTCAGCGGGGGAGCCCATGGCGGTGTCAGGCAATCAGGGCATCGATGGCGGCACTGAAGGCCCAGTCCTCAGGGCCGATCGGGCTGCCATCGGTGTCCGCCCGCAGGGTGAGGTTCACGTAGGTGCGGCCGAAACTGATATCGGGGAAACGCTGCTGCTCGTCGCAGAGGGCGTTGAGCCGCTCCAGAAAGTCGCGGGTGGTGGCGTAGTCCTCAAATTCGAGCCGCCGCTCCAGCCGCTCGGGCTGATCGGGCTTGGGGCGTGGAGTCCAGGCTTGATCCATGGCTTCGACGCTACGCCTCCAAGCAGTCGGTGCGGGCGATGCCGAGGCGCTGGGCCCAGGAGTCGGCATAGGCCGCATTGGCCGCCCGGGCCTCCGGATCGCGGCTGTCCAGGGGGTGGGGCATGGTGCCGTTGATGGCGGCGTTGGTGACGCAGAACATCGACTTCTGGAAGCTCATGCAGATCTTCACCCGCACGTCCCCTTCACCGCGGGTGCGCTCCAGATACCACTGGTGCAACCGCTCCGGCAGGTGGCGGTACATGTCCTGCATCAGCAGGCTGGGCGGGATGCCCGCCCCCATGCTCGGCAGCGGATCGGCATAGAGCGCCCCGTAGGTGAACTGGGCCTGATCCGGCGAAATCTGCTGGGCCTGGGCGTTGAAGCTCACGGTGCCCAGGAAGGGCATACCGCGCAGAAACACCGCTTCCACGTAGGGCACCGCCACATCCACCAGGAAGGTGAGCTGCGCCTCGGGCGGCAGCACCCAGTAGGTCTGGCCGCCCACCTCCACGCCGTAGCGGATCGGATTGGCAGCCGCAGCCACCAGCCCGTCCTTGATGAACTCCACCACAGCGGCGATGGTGCGCACCCGCCCATCCGCTTCCGCGGCGGCCAGATCGAGGAACAGATCGCTCATCACCCGCCAGAACTGACCCAGGGCATGGGTGGTGGCCGCCGAGCGGATCAGCTCCGGCAAGAAGCCGGGAAAGAGCGGGTTGAGGATCGCCAACAGGGGATCCCGGCGGCTCTTGGCCGCAATGATGCTCCTGCAGTTGGCAGCGAAGGCCTCGGAATCGAAGTAGGCATCCATGCCGCCGGTGGCATGCCAGAACATCGCCTTCTGGCAGTACTCCGCGTACTCGAAGTTGATGCGGTCGTGGTTGAGATGGCGCCAGATCTTGGCGGGATTCAGATCCCCATCGAGGTATTTGAAGATCGGAAAAGGATTGAGGAATTGCTGCTCAGCCTGGTAGATCAGGTTGATGCTGTAGGCATCCAGCACCTCGCCGTAGCTCTTGAGCACATCGATCACCTCCACCAGGTGGTCGGCGCTCTCGCCCAGCAGGGTTTCACCGGCCAGGAGACGCCGTTTCACCTCCTCCCGTTCAATCGAGAGGTTGGCATGCACCAGCTCGGCAGAGACGATCGGCATCTCAGCCCACCCCCCCCGGAATCACTGCAAGCCTGGCCAGGGCCGTGGTGGCCACCTCACTCAGCCGGCCGAGGCTGCTGGGCCACAGACCGAGCAGCACCACAGCGGCCGCCAGGGCGACGGCGGGAATCGTTTCGCGCGGGGCCACGGGCGCCAGCTGCACATCCAGGCGCCCATCCGCCACCGTGTCAGCGCTGGGGGGAGTGATCGCCAAGCGACCGAAGAAGGCACGGTTCACCAGCAACAGGAAATACACGGCGGTGAGGCCGGAACCCACCATCGATAGCAACGTGGCCACGGGGAAGACAGTGATGCTGCCGCGGAACACCAGAAACTCGGAGATGAAGCCGGCCATGCCGGGCAGGCCCGCACTGGCCATCACGGCCACGATCATGAGCGAACCGGTGAAGGGCAGGCCCTTCTCGGGGTTCAGCAGGCCGCGCAGCACCTCCAGATCGCGGGTGCCCGTCTTGCGATACACGATGCCCACCAGCAGGAACAGCAGGGCCGAGATCAGGCCGTGGCTCACCATCTGGAACACGGCCCCGAGCAGACTCACCGGCGTATCGGCGGCGGCGGCGAGCAGCACGTAGCCCATGTGGCCCACCGAGCTGTAGGCCACCATCCGTTTCATGTCGGTCTGGGCAATGGCCGCCAGCGAGCCATAGAGCACGGAAATCGCCGCCCAGATCGCCAGCGCCGGCGCCAGCTTCGCCCAGGCCTCAGGGAACAGCTGCAGGCCGAAGCGCAGCATGCCGTAGGTGCCCAACTTGAGCAGCACCCCTGCCAGCAGCACCGAGACGGGTGTGGAGGCCTGGGTGTGGGTGTCGGGCAGCCAGTTGTGCAGGGGCACCAGCGGAATCTTGATGCCGAAACCGATCAGCAACGCCCCCAGCAGCCACAGCTGGCCTCCCATGGCCAGGCGCTCGCTGAGCACCGGCGTGAGACTGAAATCCACACTGCCGGTGAGCAGGGCCAGCCCCAGGAAGGCCCCCAGGATGAGCATGCCGGAGACGGCCGTGAAGATCAGAAACTTGGTGGCGGCATAGGCCCGGTTGACCCCGCCCCACACCGACACCAGCAACCAGAGCGGAATCAACTCCAGCTCATAGAAGAGGAAGAACAGCAGCAGATTTTCCGACAGGAAGGCGCCGTTCACCGCCCCGCTGATCAGCAGCACCATGGCGAAGTAGATCCGCGGCCGCTTGTCGATGTCGCGGGTGATCACCACCGACACCAAGGTGAGGGCGGCGTTGATCAGCACCAATGGCAGCGAAAGCCCATCCACCCCCAGGGCGTAGTCGAGACCGATCCCCGGCACCCAGGCGTGGCGCACCTGCAACTGCATGCCGGCCTGGGCCGGGTCAAAGGCCAGCGCCACGGCCAGGCTCACCCCCAGCTGCAGCACCAGGATGGCGATCGCGATCAGGCGCAACCGCGATGGGCTGGGGCTCCCTGGCCAGAGCAGCAGGGCCAGGCATCCAGCGAAGGGAATCAGCAGCAGGCTGGTGAGCAGCATGGTTAAACCGCGCCCCGCCACACCTGGAGCGACACCAGCAGCAGCACGATCGCCATGATCACCGTGAGAACGTAGCTCTGCAGTTGACCGCTGATGCTGAGCTTGAGTCCTTCGGCCGTGGTGAGCGAGAGGCGACCCATCCCATCCACCAGCCCCTTGATCACGGTGATGTCAAACCAACGGGTGAGGCGGGCCAGGGACGCCACCAAAAAGACAATCGTGCGGTTGTAAATCTCCGGTGTGTAGAAGTCGTAGGCGAGCAGATCCTGCAGCACCCGCAGGGTGGGCTGGGTGGAGCGCGACCAGAACTGATCGAGACGCACCACAGAGCCGATCAACAGACCCACAAGGCCGCTGCAGGCCACAGCCACGGCCACCGGCAGCGGGAAAGCGGCAATGCCGGGCACCGGATCGATGCGCTGCATGATCCAAGGCAGCAGCACCACCAGCACCGAAAGGCTCACCATCGGCAGGGCCATCAACCAGTTGACCTCCGGAGTCCGCTTGGTCTTGGGCAGCACCGAGCCGAGAAACACCGAGCGGTAGACCCGGGTGACGTTGGCGGCAGCCAGCAGATTGGTGAGCAGGAACACCAGGGCGAAGAGCGGCGCTTCCAAGCGCAGGCCTTCCACCATCAGCCCAAAACACCAAAAGCCCCCGAGGGGCAGCAGCCCCACCAGGCCTGCACTGCCC
>JBIIQK010000141.1:0-5003 GCA_044342135.1 Cyanobium sp. | reverse complement strand
CAGGCCCGGTCACCGACAGATCGCCTGGGCGCACTGCTTGCCGCTGAGCACCGCCCCTTCCATCGAGGCCAGATAACGCTGCATGGTGTAGCAGCCGGCCAGGAAGAAGTTGGGGATCGGCGAGGCCTGGTCAGGCCGCAGCTGCTGGCACCCGGGCACGGTCTTGTAGACCGACAGGGGTGTCTTCACCACGATCGACTTGCGCAGTTGGGCCTGATCATCGCCGGTGAAGTGCATCGGGAACAGGCGCTTGAGCTCCTCCATGGTGGCCGCCACGATCTCCTCGTCAGGCCTGCCGATCCAGTCTTTCGCCGGGGCGAACACCAGCTCGAGCATGGAGCGCTCGGGGTCCTCGTATTCCTTGCAGGTGTTGCTCATGTCGGCATAGACGCTCAGCAGCGGGCTGCGGCTGAACAGCAAATGGTCGATCTCGGTGAGCTTGCGGTCAAACCACAGGTGAATGTTGATCACCGGCACGCCGTTGAGCCCATCGAGCTTCTTGAAGTAAGGAATCTCCTTCCAGGGCTCGGGCAGCAGCAACTTGAAGGGATCCACCGGCATGGCACTCACGTAGGCATCGGCCGTGAGGGTGCGGGGCTCCTGGCCCTTGATCCCACCGATCTGGAAGGCTTTGACGCTGCCGTCGGCGTTGAGCTCGATCTGGCGCAGGGGAGCATTGAGATGCACCTCCCCACCGCGAGCCTCGATGTAGTCCACGATCGGCTGGCACAGCCGCTGGGGCGGATTGCCATCGAGGAAGGCCATCTTGGAGCCATCGCTCTCCTGCAGGAAGCGATTGAGGGCCGTGAGCACCACCGTGCTGGAAATCTCCTCGGGATCGATGAAGTTCAGCGCCTTGGCCATGGCGATGAACACCTCGTCATTCACCCGCTCCGGAATGTTGTGGATGCGCAGCCACTCGGTCCAGGAGTATTGGTCGCACTCCTCCACGTACTGCTGGCCCCGCAGCATCGCCGGCACCAGGCCCAGGCCAAAAGCGATTTTTTCCGGCCAGGTGAGCAGGTCGTTGTTGCCGAGAATCGCGGCCACCCCGTTGAAGGGAGCGGGGATGTCGGGGAAATCGAAGCGGCTGTAGGTGCCAGGGGTTTCCTTCTGGTTGAAGATCATCGAGTGGCTCTTCCACTGCAGACGGTCTTCGATATCCAGCTCCTTGAATAGCTGGCGCATGTTGCGGTAGGCGCCGAAGAAGATGTGCAGGCCGGTCTCGTACCAGTCGCCGTCTTCGTCCTGCCAGGCCGCCACCTTGCCGCCGAGCACATCCCGGGCCTCCACGACCACCGGGGTATGGCCCGCATCACACAGATATTTGGCACACGACAATCCGGCGAGCCCTGCCCCGGCGATGACGACCCGCATACGTCCGATCTGAAAACCAGGGGCAACCCTAAAGGGGGCCCTGGACCTCCGCGGCCTCAAGAGTTTCTAGAGTTGCGCCGTCGGTGCCCGCAACCCCATGTCCATGGCTGAGTCTCGCCCTGTCGACCTTCGCACCGCAGCGACCCTGCTGAAGTCCACCACCCGTCACGTGCGGCTGTTCACCGCCCGGATCGAGAACGGCGACCTGGTGGCCGATCCCAGCCAGCTGACCATGGATGTGGATCCGGATAACGAGTTCCTCTGGGACGGCCCCGTGCTGGCCAAGGTGCAGGAGCGCTTTCGGGAGCTGGTGGCCGCCCACGCCGGTGCCGATCTCACCGAATACAACCTGCGCTCCATCGGCTCCGAGCTGGAAGGCCTGATCCGCCAGCTGTTGCAGGCTGGAGAGCTGCGCTACAACCCCGACGCCCGGGTGCTCAACTACTCGATGGGCCTGCCCCGCAGCACCGAAAGCCTGTGAGTCGCCCCCGCTACAACGCCGACCGTTACGGCTCGGATCGCTACAACGCCGAGCGCAACAACCCCGAGCGTTACGCCGACGACCGCTACGGCGATGAGGCCTACGGGCGGAGCGGTCGGCGCCCCGAGCCACGCCAGGGGCCCGGAGGAGGCAAGGGTGGTTCGGGGGGGCAGGGAGGACCGGGCGGCAACGGCCCCTTTCAGTTCAACGTGGGCACCCTGGCAATCCTGGCCGGGGTGCTGGTGGTGGGCATTGGCATCGGCACCGGCCTCTCCAGCACCACCCAGGGCGACCAGGGCAACATCGCCAGCAGCCAGCAGCTCGACATGGCCGTGCCGGATCCCGAGTTCTGCCGCCAGTGGGGCGCCAGCGCCTTCGTGATGGACGTGGAGCTGTACACCACCATGAACCCCAGCTCCAGCTTCGTCACCCAGCCCGAGCTCAAGGCCGGCTGCGTGATCCGGCGGGAGAACTGGAGCGTGCTGCAGAAGGAAGGGGCCGTCACCGCCGAACAGATGCGGCAGTGCAAGCAGCGGATGAACACCTTCGCCTACATCGGCTCGGTCAAGGACAAACCGATCGTGCGCTGCGTCTACCAGACCGACATCAGCCAGAACAAATTCCTGACCAAGGGCGTGGCAGACGACACCGTGGGCATCACCCCAGAAGCTGACCAGTTCTGAGCACCGGCCCCTCTGAGAGTGGCCCGTCTGAGCAAGGGACCGCCTGAGCAAGGGACCGCCTGAGGGCAGCTCGGAAGTCAGGCCGGGCTGGGAGTGGGTGGCTGGTCCTGCTGGAGGGGGCGGCGCAGGGGGCTGTCGGGGCTGGCAAACACCGGCAGCACCTCCTTGCGGAAGGCGTCGGCCGCCCGGGAGCAGTAGCGGGCGGGGTGGGTGATCAGCTTTAGCTGGCGGCGCACCAACAGATCGGCCACCTGGGGGCGGTGCAGCGTGCCTGCGGAGAGCTCCCGCTCGATCGACACCACCGGCAGGAAGGCGGCACCTAGCCCGCTCTGAACCGCATTTTTGATCGCCTCGAAGGAGTTGAGCTCCATTTCGATCTTGAGGCGGCCCACATCCAGACCGGAGCGCGCCAGCAGCTGGTCCACCATCTTGCGGGTGGTCGACTGGGCGTCGAGGCAGACAAAGCCCAATCGGTAGAGGTCGTCCTTCGTGAGCTCGGGCAGACGGGCCAGGGGGTGCTTCACCGGCAGCACCAGGGCCAGTTCGTCGCTGGCGTAGGGCACCACCTGCAGCAGCTCACCGAGCTCCGTGGGCAGCTCCCCGCCGATGATCGCCAGATCCACCTGTCCATTGGCCACGCTCCAGCCCGTGCGCCGGGTGCTGTGCACCTGCAGCTGCACAGCCACCTCCGGATACTTCTGGCGGAACAGGCCGATCATCCGCGGCATCAGGTAGGTGCCGGTGGTCTGGCTGGCGCCGACGATCAGGGAACCCCCGCGCAGGTTGTGCAGGTCTTCCAGGGCCCGGCAGGCCTCCTGGCACTGGCTCAGGATCCGGTCGCAGTAGCTGAGCAGCAGGTGGCCGGCCTCGGTGAGCTGGGCCTTGCGCCCGCCCCGGTCAAACAGGCTGACGCTGAGCTGCTTCTCCAGGTTCTGGATCTGCAGGCTCACCGCCGGCTGGGTGACATAAAGGCTGTCTGCGGCCTTCTTGAAGCTGCCCTCCGAGGCGATGGCCCGCAGGATGCGGAGCTGATCAAGGGTGAAAGGCAGATCTGCCATCGGGTTGCCTGGATCGGCCGGGGCCTGCCAGCTGGCGAGGAAAAAACTCTAGGGGGGAAGTCTGGCAGCGAGAATCGGCAGCTTCACAACTCCCCATCCGCCCCTTGCCCCCCAGCTCCCTCCACCACAGCAGCTGGGTGATGCTCGCCCTGCTGCTGGCCTTCGCCGTGATCCACAGCGGTGGGGCCTCCCTGCGGGTCTGGGGCGTGGAGCGGATCGGCGAGCGGGCCTGGCGGCTGCTGTTTGCCGCCGTGAGCATCCCCTCGGCCGTGGTGGTGATCGGCTACTTCCTGGCCCACCGCTACGACGGCATCCGGCTGTGGAACCACCAGGACCAGCCCTGGATCGTGCCGCTGGTGTGGGCGGGCACCGCCGTGAGCTTCCTGTTTCTCTATCCGGCCACCTACAACCTGCTGGAAATCCCGGCGGTGCTGAAACCCCAGGTGCGGCTGTACGCCACCGGCATCATCCGCATCAGCCGCCACCCCCAGGCCGTGGGACAGGTCCTCTGGTGCGCCACTCACCTGCTCTGGATCGGCAGCAGCTTCATGGTGGCCACCTGCGTCGGCCTGATCACCCACCACCTGTTTGCGGTGTGGAACGGCGACCGGCGCCTGGCCCACCGCTTTGGGGCCGCCTTTGAAGAGCTGCGGGCCAGCACCTCGGTGCTGCCCTTCCGGGCGGTGCTGGATGGACGCCAACAGCTGGTGCTCTCCGAATTCCTGCGGCCAGCCCAACTCGGCATCGCCATTGCAGTGGGGGTGTTCTGGTGGGCCCACCGCTTCATCGGCCTGGGGGCCACCGCCTTCTCCCGTTCCGCCCTGGGCCACTGGCTGGCCTGATGGGCTCCCCCGCACAGGGGTCCGAACAGACCTGATCGGCTGCCTACACTTCCCCCAACCAGCCTGCGCCGCATGCCGTCAGCCGCCGAACTCGCCTGGTTGATCCCGGTGTTGCCCCTGGTCGGGGCCTGCATCACCGGGCTGGGACTGATCAGCTTCAACCGCACCGTGAACCGGTTGCGCAAACCTGTCGCCTGGCTGCTGATCAGCTGCGTCGGAGCCGCAGCCGTGCTCAGTTACGCCGTGCTGGCCCAGCAGCTCGCCGGCGCCGGTCCCACCGAAGTGCTGTTCAACTGGGCCAGCGCCGGCACATTCAACCTGCAGATGGGCTTCCGCGTCGATGCCCTCGGCGCCGTGATGCTGGCCCTGGTGACCACCATCGCCGTGCTGGTGATGGTGTATTCCGATGGCTACATGGCCCACGACAAGGGCTACGTGCGCTTCTTCACCTATCTGGCCCTGTTCAGCAGCTCGATGCTGGGCCTGGTGATCAGCCCCAACCTGCTGGAGATCTATGTGTTCTGGGAGCTGGTGGGCATGTGCTCCTACCTGCTCGTGGGCT
>JBIIQK010000140.1:0-5010 GCA_044342135.1 Cyanobium sp. | reverse complement strand
AAACCGCCTGCAACGCCCAGAGCATGGATGCGCTGCTGGCGATCGGCGGCTGCGACAAGAACATGCCCGGCGCCATGCTCGCCATGGCCCGCATGAACGTGCCGTCGATCTTTGTGTACGGCGGCACGATCAAACCGGGGAAACTCGGCGCCTGCGATCTCACCGTGGTTAGCGCCTTTGAGGCGGTGGGTCAGTACAGCGGCGGCAGGATCGACGAGCAGGAGCTCACCGCCATCGAGAAGAACGCCTGCCCCGGCGCCGGCAGCTGCGGTGGCATGTTCACCGCCAACACCATGAGCGCCGCCTTCGAGGCGATGGGCCTGAGCCTGCCCTACAGCTCCACGATGGCGGCCGAGGATCCCGAGAAGGCGGACAGCGCCGCCCGCAGCGCTGAGGTGCTGGCCGACGCCATCAAGGCCAACATCTGCCCCCGCGACCTGATGACCCGCGCGGCCTTTGAGAACGCCATCAGCGTGATCATGGCCGTGGGCGGCTCCACCAATTCGGTTCTGCACCTGCTGGCCGTGGCCCGCACCGCCGGCGTCGAGCTGACCATCGACGACTTCGAGACGATCCGCCAGCGGGTGCCGGTGATCTGCGACCTCAAGCCCAGCGGGCGCTACGTGACGGTGGATCTGCACCAGGCCGGCGGCATCCCCCAGGTGATGAAGCTGCTGCTGGATGCCGGCCTGCTGTACGGCGATTGCACCACCATCGAAGGCAAGACCCTGCGCGAGGTGCTGGCTGCGGTGCCCGCCGAACCTCCGGCGGGCCAGGACGTGATTCGCCCGCTTTCCAACCCTCTGTACGCCAAGGGCCACCTGGCGATCCTCAAGGGGAACCTGGCCGAGGAAGGCGCCGTGGCGAAGATCAGTGGCGTCAAGAATCCCGTGATCACCGGTCCTGCCCGGGTGTTCGAAAGCGAGGAAACCTGCCTGGCGGCCATCCTCGACAAGCAGATCCAGCCCGGGGATGTGGTGGTGGTCCGGCAAGAAGGCCCCGTGGGCGGCCCCGGCATGCGCGAGATGCTCAGTCCCACCGCAGCGATCGTGGGCCAGGGCCTGCTGGATTCAGTGGCCCTGATCACCGATGGACGCTTCTCCGGTGGCTCCTTTGGCCTGGTGGTGGGCCATGTGGCGCCCGAGGCCGCCGTGGGGGGCACCATTGGTCTGGTGCAGGAGGGCGACAGCATCACCGTGGATGCCAACCAATTGCTGATCCAGCTGAATGTGGATGAGGAGGAGATCGCCCGCCGTCGCGCCGCCTGGGTCAGGCCCGAACCCCGCTACCGCACCGGAGTACTGGGCAAATACGCCCGCCAGGTGAGCAGCAGCAGCCTCGGCGCGGTCACCGACCAGCCCTGACCTGGATCCTCAGACCCTGGCTTCAGTCCATCAATCGATTGGGAGCAGCAGGGCCCGCAGCCGGCGGGCCAGGGCCTCAAGGGCAGCCCCGTCCTGAGGCCGCTCGCACCGTTCTCCGGTGATGGGATCCATCCACACCGGATGGCTGCCGTGCCACAGCAGGGGGCGCTCGGGGTCGTCACACCAGGCCAGGTTGAGGTTGAGCTCCTCGCCACTGCGATAGATCTCCAGCTCCAGGTCCTCCTGGGGGCAGCGGGCTCCATCCGGCTGGCGGGTCTCCAGGCGGAGGCAACAATCGTCCACCTGCTGGGTCCCGTCCATCGGGAGTACCGCGTGCCTCAGGGGCTTGCGGCAGAGGTCGGCAGCTGCTGCCACCAACTGCTGCAGGTTGGTGTTGACGAGCTCAGGGGTAGCCACGAATCGAGCGCAGTTCGAGATGGATCGGACCCGGTCGAAAGCCCGCATTGAGACCTCCATCATCGGCGAAACGGGAGTGCAGCACCTGCAAGCGGGTGATGCGGGCCGCATCGAAGGTCAGGGGCAGGCCCACCGGTTTGGCCCGCACGGATGCCCGCAGATCGGCGAAGGGAATCCGCAGCAGGGTGGTGCCTTCGGGTTCGGTGCCGAACTCGATCACCCAGCGCAGCCCCCCCGGAATCAGGTTGGTGAGTCCGCCCAATCCATCGGCACAGGCCACCGCCAACTTGAACCGTCGTCCTTCGCCCACCAGGTCCAGCTCCAGGCCGTCGCAACCGGATAGATCCAGGGGGGGAGAGAACAGGGGAGAGCGGCAACTGATGAAACCCCCTCCCTCCTCGATCAAGGTGCCATCAAAGACCAGTCCATCGGGACCGACTCGGCAGCTGCCCTGGCTGCGTCCTCCCATGACGGTGTCGTTGAGGGCATGCCAGCCGCTGAAGCCATCTCCAGCTGTGATCGAAATCATGGCGCCACCGCTGCGGCCGCAGCCCGGTCGGCCAGGACCCAGACCTCGGTGCTGGGTTGGACCAGCTTGGCTGGGGTCCGCTCGGGGGACTCCTGGGGGTCCAGCAGGCGTTGCAGGGCCTGCACCTTGCCCGCCCCGCTCACGAGAAACAACACCTGCCGCGCCGCCGAGAGGGTTGGGGCGGTGAGGGTCACCCGGGGCAGTCCCTTGCCTTCCCCGAGGGTGACGGCGCGGTCGACCACGCTGGGGGCCGCCGTACCTGGAAACAGCGACGCCGTATGGCCGTCATCCCCCAGGCCCAGCACCACCAGGTCGAGCACGGGAGGGGTGGTGCCACAGAGCGTCTGCAACACGTCGGCATAGGCTTCGGCACCCTGCTCAGGCGTGGCCAGGGCTGTGGGTACGGCATGGAGACAGGCCTGACGTCCAGGCCCCTCGGCTAGCAGGGTCTCCCGCACCATCCGGGCATTGCTGGAGGGGTCGTCGGCGGGCACCCAGCGCTCATCGCCAAGGAGCACATCCACCCGCTCCCAGGGGAGATGTTGCTGCCCGAGCAGGCGATAGGCCGCCTTGGGGGTTTCACCGCCGGCCAGGGCAATCTGGGCCCGGTCCCGTTCCGCCAGGACCAGGTCGAGGGCTGTCCCGATGGCCTGGGCCGTTCGGGCGGCCAGTTCGGCCGCAGTATCGGCTACCACCAGGTGGTAGCGGGTCGAGGGCGATGGACGGGAGGGGGAATCCATGGACGCAGGCTCGGGGCAGATGCCTCAGTCAAGCCACTCCGTGTGGAAGCTGCCCGCTTTGTCGACGCGCTCGTAGGTGTGGGACCCGAAGCAGTCGCGCATGGCCTGAACGAGATTCTGTGGCAACCGACCACTGCGATAGCTATCGATGTAGTCGAGGGTGCTGCTGAGGCAGGGCACGGGAATGCCCGCCAGTGCCGCTCCGGCCACCACCTGGCGCAGACCCGGCAGACGGCGGTTGATCTGCTCGGCGAACCAGGGATCCAACATCAGGTTGGGCAGGGAGGGATTGGCCCCATAGGCGTTCTGGATCCGCTGCAGCAACCGGGCCCGGATGATGCAGCCCCCTTTCCAGATCTGGCCGATGGACGAGAAGTTGAGGTTGTAGTTGTGCAGCGTGGAGGCTTCCTGCAGCAGGGCCATGCCCTGGCCATAACTGACGATGCAGGCGGCGATGCAGGCATCCCGCAGCGGGCCCATGCCATCCGCGGGCGATCCCAGCGAAAACGCATGGGGGGGCGGTGCCGGTAGCAGGGCCCCGGCGCTGAGCCGCTCCTGCCGCAGTGAGCTCAGCACCCTGGCATTGAGGGCGGCATAGATGGTGGGCACCGGCACCCCCATCTCCAGGGCACTCACGACGGTCCACAGCCCGGTGCCTTTTTGTCCGGCTGCATCCACGATCGCCTCCACCAGATCGGCGCCTGTTTCGGGGTCTTTGGTGCGCAGGCACACCTCGGTGATCTCCACCAGGAACGAGGCCAGTTCCTCGGTCTCATTCCAGCCGGCGAGCACGGCAGCCATCTGGTCGCCCGTCATGCCGGCCACCCGTTTCATCAGGTCGTAGGCCTCAGCCAGGATCTGCTCAATGCCGTATTCGATGCCGTTGTGCACGGTCTTGACGAAGTGGCCTGCCCCACCCGGACCGATGTACGTGACGCAAGGGCCGTCATCCACCTGGGCAGCCATCTTGCGCACCAGGGGTTCGATGGCGTCGTAGGCCGCCTTGGTGCCGCCGGGCATCATGCTCGGACCCTCCAGGGCCCCCTTCGCGCCACCGGAGACGCCCATGCCGATGTAGCCGAAACTCTTGCTCTCCAGCTCGGCTACGCGCCGTTCCGTATCGGTGTAGAGCGAATTGCCACCGTCGATCAGCAGATCCCCCTCCTCGAGGTATGGGGAGATGGCGGCGATGGTGTCGTCCACCGGTTGACCGGCTTTCACCATCATCAGGATTCGCCGAGGCCGCTCCAGCGCCCCCACAAACTCCTGAAGGGTGGCGGCCCCGACGATGTCCTTACCGGCGCCGCGTCCAGCCAGGAACTCCTCGGTCTTGGCGAAGGTGCGGTTGTAAACGACGGAGGAGTAACCATTGCGCTCTGCATTGAGCACGAGATTTTCTCCCATCACACCGAGACCGATCAGGCCGAAATGTGCCTTGCCCATGGAGAGGTCTGAAACCAGTTGGGCTCAGTGTGGCGAGCTGGGGAAGGCCTCCCCTGCATCCGTCACAACTTGGTGACAACGATGTCAGCAACTCCTGGCTTAGGTCTCAGGCTCAGATGACCGTGCCGTCTGCAATGGTGCCGTTTTTCACCACCACCACAATGCCGTTGCGAATGTAGAAATTCAATTCAGGCCGATCCGCCTCTTCAACGTGATCCTTGTTGACGATGGTGACGTTGTTGCCGATTCGCACATTCTTGTCGAGAATCGCGCGCTTGACCGTGGTCCCTTTGCCCACACCCAGGGGAATCCCGCCACGTTCACGCAACACCAGCCGCTCTTCGGACGATTCGAAGTAGTCGGCGCCCATCACCAAGGTGTCCTGGAGCACCACCTCGTCTTCAACCCTGGAGCGGACTCCGAGCACGCAGTGGTGAATGCTGCAGGCTTTGAGCAATGACCCCTCACCAATGATGGATGCGGTGACTTGGGCGTCCTGCAACTTGCTGGGGGGCAG
>JBIIQK010000139.1:0-5028 GCA_044342135.1 Cyanobium sp. | reverse complement strand
CCGGGAGCCCGTTCAGCCCCCTAGACCCGGCAGGTTGAGGTTCAGGCCGCCGGTGAGTTCTTCCATGCGGCCCTTCATCGTGCCGGTGGAGAGCTCATAGGCCGACTGCAGGGCCTCCAGCACGGCTGCTTCGCTGGCAGCGGCCCCTTCCGCCACCAGCTCCGGTGCCAGCTGGACCCGCAGCGGTTGCTGGTTGCCCGAGAGCCACACGCAGGCCCGGCCGTCGGCACTGCGGCCCTCCAGCTCCATGGCATCGAGCTCCTCCTGCAGCTTCTGGGCGTTCTGCTGCAGTTCCTGGGCCTTCTTGAAGGCCTCGGTGAGCTGACCGAAATTGGGGAGTCCGAAGCCAGCCATGCCCTGGAAGTTGTTTGCCGCAGGCTAAGGGTCCGTCAGCGCCCTGGTTCGAAGCCGAGCCGCTTCACCTCCGGGTGCAGGGCGATCCCATGGCTGGCCATCACCTGCCCCTGCACCTCCTGGATCAGGGCCGCGATGTCGGCGGCGCGGGCCGCTCCGGTGTTAACGATGAAATTGGCGTGAATCGGGGACACCTGGGCCTCGCCGATTTGGAGCCCCTTGAGTCCCAAGGCTTCGATCAGCTGCCCGGCTTTCTGGGGCTCAGGATTGCGAAAC
Source organism: Cyanobium sp. (assembly GCA_044342135.1). Classification (GTDB taxonomy): domain Bacteria; phylum Cyanobacteriota; class Cyanobacteriia; order PCC-6307; family Cyanobiaceae; genus Cyanobium_A. Next base: position 4,398 of record JBIIQK010000139.1, on the reverse strand, counting down.
ACGCTGCCGCAACTGGGTTGCTGATAGGGCTGGGTGCTGGTGCGGCTGTGCAGGTTGGCGCTGGTGAGGGCTGTCACGCTGGTTGGGTCGTGGCCCGCATCCAGCTGGAAGGTGGCCGAGAGCACGATCCAGGATTCGGCCTGCAGGCGGCTGTGGCGGTAGGCGAAGTCGAGCTCATGGCCCTGCAGTTCGAAGGGTGCTCCGGGGTTCGCTGGATCCAGCAATCGCACCGATACCAGCCAGTCGGCCGTGCAGCCGCCCTGGGCCCCCGCGTTCATCACCACCGCACCCCCCACGGTGCCGGGGATGCCGACGGCCCACTCCAGCCCGCTCAGGCCCAGCCGGGCCGCCTTGCGCGCCAGGGTGGGAATCGGCTCTCCAGCCTCAGCTTCCACCAAGCCACTGTGGGCTTCCAGCCGACTGCCCTGCAGGCGGCGGTTGCAGAGGGTGAGCCCCGGCACCCCGGCATCGGCGATCAGGAGGTTTGAGCCCGCCCCGATGCAGCGCAGGGTCAGGCCCTGGCCGTGAGCCCAGGCTGCCAGAGCGATCAGCTCAGTCTGGTCGCCCGGTTCGGCGAACCACTCGGCCGGCCCTCCCACTTTCCAGGTGGTGAAGGCGCTCAGGGTTACCTCCTGGCGTAGGGCTGGGGGGCAGCTGGGGGCCGCAACCATCGCCGTCAGGCCGCCAGGGCCGTTGCGCTCGTGGCCGTGCCCGGGTCAGCAGCCGGCTGGCCATGCCCCAGGCGATCCCAGAGGCTGTTCACATCCCCGGCGCCCATGGCCAGCACCAGGTCGCCCTCCCGGCTGGCGACGGCCACCTGGGAGGCGAGCTCCTCCAGGCTGTCGGCCACGAGCACCGGCAGCCCAGGGGCGAGCTCGCGCACGGCCTGGGCCATGGCGGCGCTGGTGACGCCCGGGATCGGGGCTTCCCCGGCGGCATAGAGGGGGGCGATCAGCACGGAATCGGCCTGGGAGAGGGCCACGGCGAATCCCTCGAGAAACTGGGCGGTGCGGCTGTAGCGATGGGGCTGAAACACCGCCACCAGGCGCCGGGGGGGGACGGGCAGGGAGCTGCGCCCGCTCTCCACCATCAGGCGGGCCATGGCCAGGGTGGCGGCCACTTCACTGGGGTGATGGGCATAGTCGTCGACCACCAGTCGGCCCTCCCAGAGACCGCGAAAGTCGAAGCGGCGGCCGGGGGTCTGCAGGTTGGCGACCGCCTGGCGCAGCTCGGCGAAGGACACCCCCTCCAGTCGGCAGGCAGCCATGGCGGCCACCGCATTGCTGAGGTTGTGGCGCCCCGGTAGGGGCAGTTCAAAGGAGCCCACCGCGATGCCGTCTTCATAGAAGTCGGCGACGGTGCCATCGCCGCGCTCTTCCCGGGCTATCGCCGCAAACGACACGCCTTCGGTCCTTTCGATCGACCACCAGTGGGCCGGTTTGAACCGGGCCCTCAGGATTGGGCAATCCCGGTTGGCCAGCAGCCGTTCGCTGTTCCCGGCAAACCGCTGGAGCGTGGCGATCAGCGCTTCCAGGTCGGGGTAGTGGTCGGTGTGGTCCAGTTCCACATTGGTGAGCACGCCCAGGGAGGCGCGGAATTTCACCAGGGAGCCGTCCGATTCGTCCGCCTCCGCCACCAGCAGGCGCCCCTCCCCATGGCGTCCATTGCTGCCGAAGGCCGGCACGATGCCTCCAATTACGGCGGTGGGGTCGTGTTGGGTCGCCGCGAGCAGGGTGGCGATCAAGGTGCTGGTGGTGGTTTTGCCGTGGCTGCCCGCCACGGCGATTGAGGCCTGGCTGTTGATCAGGGCGGCCAACACGTCGGAGCGGTGGCAGATGGCCAGCCCCAGGCGTCGGGCCTCTACCAGTTCGGGGTTGGTCTCCGGTACGGCCGAGCTGATCACCACCTGGGGGGCCACGGAGGTGCCGCTGCGGATGGCGGCCACGGTGGAGGCGCTCTGTTCCAGGAACACCCGCACCCCGAGCCGGCGCAGGCCGTTGAGTACGGCGTTGTCGCGGGGATCCGAGCCGCTTACCGCATAGCCCCGTTCCGCCAGGATTCCGGCCAGGGCTGACATCCCGATGCCGCCAACCCCGATGAAGTGCAGCGGTTGGTGGCGATCGAGCAGGGGTGCCAAGGGCAGCTCCAGGTCAGGGTCGGGTGAGCATGAAATTAAGCCGACAACACCCCGTAAACCTTTACGAGATGCTGCGCGTTTGCGCATGGTCCTCGGCCGGCGCCCTTCCTGCAAGAGGGGAGAGCGGATCAATTTCTGTATGATCTGCAGCCAAAACCACCTTCGCTAGCGGCTTTTGCCGCAATCGGCCATGACTTTGCGCGTTGCGATCAATGGATTTGGCCGGATTGGTCGCAACTTCACCCGCTGCTGGCTGAGCCGTGGGGCCAACACTGGCATCGAACTGGTGGGTATCAATGGCTCCGGTGATACCAACACCAACGCCCACCTGCTCAAGTACGACTCGATGCTGGGCCCCCTGCGCAATGCAGAGGTCACCACCACCGAAGACACGATCGTGATCAACGGGAAGGCGATCAAAACCTTCTACGACCGCAACCCCGCCAACCTTCCCTGGAAAGAGTGGGGCGTCGATCTGGTGATCGAGTCCACGGGTGTCTTTAACGATGACGTGGGTGCCAGCAAGCACTTTGAAGCTGGTGCCAAGAAGGTGATCCTCACGGCTCCCGGCAAAGGTGCGAAAGTTGGCACCTTTGTGGTGGGTGTGAACGCCGACCAATACCGTCACGAAGACTGGGACATCCTCAGCAACGCCAGCTGCACCACCAACTGCATGGCCCCGGTCGTCAAGGTGCTGGATCAGGAGTTCGGCATCGTCAAGGGCACGATGACCACCACCCACAGCTATACCGGCGACCAGCGCATCCTCGATGCGGCCCACCGAGACCTGCGCCGTGCCCGCGCTGCGGCCGTCAACATTGTGCCCACCAGCACCGGCGCCGCCCAGGCTGTGGCCCTGGTTTATCCGCCGATGAAGGGCAAGCTGAGCGGTATCGCCATGCGGGTCCCCACCCCCAACGTGTCGGTGGTGGACATGGTGCTCGATATCAGCCGCGACACCACCAAGGAGGAGGTGAATGCGGTGCTCAAGGCGGCATCGGAAAATTCGATGAAGGGCATCATCAAGTACTGCGATCTGCCTTTGGTCTCCAGCGACCACGCTGGCACCGATGAATCCACGATCATCGATTCCGATCTCACCTTGGTGATGGGCGGCAACATGGTCAAGGTCATCGCTTGGTACGACAACGAGTGGGGCTATAGCCAGCGGGTGGTCGATCTCGCCGAGATCGTGGCCAAGAACTGGAAGTGATCAGAGCTCTGTGATTTTTTGCCGCTCCGCAAGGAGCGGCTTTTTGTTGGCTTGCAGTTCTGTTGGTCGCGCCTGGCCGTTTAAGCGTGGGGTTGGAGGTTGTCGCCACCACGGATCACCCGGGCCCTGACGATGCCGTCATCCGCCGTGAGTTCTTCCAGCACGTCAAAGCCATCCACCACGTAACCAAAGGCGGCGTAACGGCCATCAATCAGGTTGAGGCCGGCGGGGGTCAGCTCTGGTTCGAACAGGAAGAGAAAGAACTGGGAGGAGCCGTCATCGAGCACTTCGTCGGAGTGGGCCCAGCCCAGGGTGCCCTTGGTGGAGAACGGCAGCTCCGGGGCGGCCTTGAACAGGCCCAGGTCCTCAAAGGTCTGGTTGTAGAAGGGGGCTGGTTGACCCGGCACCTTGATCTCCAGGGGCACGTGACGCTCCACCTTGCTCTTGGGATCGATGAATCCCTCCTGAGGCCCTTCCGGATCCCCGGTCTGCAGGACGTAAAAGTCCTCGGCACGGATGAAGGGCAGGCCGTCGTAGAAGCCTCGCTGCACCAAATCCACGAAGGCGCCGGCCGTCAGCGGCGCGTTGTAACCGTCCACGACGGCGGTGAGATCGCCTTTGGTGGTGGTGAGCTGCACGGTGGCGCGGCCCAGTAGGCGGGGCAGATCCGCGAAATCAGCCGGGATTTCGTAGGGGAACGGGCCCACCAGGAGGTCCTCGGCCTCGCCGATGCTGCTGAGGGCCTCGCGGCGCGCCGCCAGGAAGGGATCACGCTCCTGTTGTTCGGCGGCCGCGGCGAGCACCTGCAGCTGGTCTTCCAGTTGGTCCAGCAATGCCGCAGCCTGGGGCCTGGTGTCTGCCGTAAAGCCGTCCAGGATGGCGGCCTTGCGGGTGCCCAGCAGGGAGCCACAGCGCCGCACAGTGCTGTTCAGAGCAGGCCAGCGCTTGGCCCGCAGGTCATCGCTGGTGGCTTCCAGGCGATGCTGCAGATCCTGCAGATCGGGGGCCTGGATCGGCAGGGCATTGCGCAGCAGGGCGGCCGGGTCGG
>JBIIQK010000138.1:0-5045 GCA_044342135.1 Cyanobium sp. | reverse complement strand
GGCTGCGGGTGGTGGCCTACCTCACCACCGTGGTCACCCGCAGTCGCTTCGTGCAGGCGATCACCCGGGCCGTGCGGATGGAGGGAGGCCGAGCCGCGGTGGAAGCAGTGCCCCGGGATCCCTCCTATGTGTTTGCCCCCGCCGATCCCCTGCTGATCAGCTACGCCCGCAGCTGGTCCCTCAGCGAGCCCTATCTGGTGCGCCCCAGGCTGGCGACCCCCGACCCCGAGGCCAGCGGCAGCAGCGGCAGCGGCCCCCTGCCGCTGGAAACCGTCGATGAACGGGTCGGCGAGGTCATCCGCCTGGGCGGACCGGAACTGCCCGGTTTTCTGCAGCAGAGGGCGTGATCCCCTCCGCGGAGATACAAGCTTCGGCAGCAAATTTGCGACGTTGTGTCAACCAATACCTCAGGACGGCCCGTGCCCCGGCAGCGTGGTGCCAACCAAGGGAGAGGGGAGCATGAACCCCGCAGTGAATCGCCGTCTCACGGTTGCTGTCAGCTGGGCGCTGGCGCGCCGGGCCACCCTCGACTCCCTCGAGCACTACGAAGAAAGCTTTGCCATTACTGAGGAGTTCCGGGAATGGCTGCTCTGCCTGGAAGAGCACCCCGAGCTGCTCGAAGCCAGCGTGCTGATGGTGCCCAACGACCTGGGCCAGGGCATCAGGCCCGAAAGCGACGGCCTCCTAGAAATCTAAAGAAAATCTAAAAAACTCTCGTTTTTTAGAGACGAATCCTTCGACCAGGCCGCCCTGCCATCGCCTAGGGTCAAGTCATAGTCGATCCGCTTACGCCATGTCCCCTGAGGGAGCCACCCCGGCCGTGGAAAACCTGGTGATCGTGGGTTCAGGGCCGGCGGGTTACACCGCCGCCATCTACGCCGCCCGGGCCAACCTCAACCCCCTGCTGATCACGGGCTTCCAGGACGGTGGCATCCCCGGCGGCCAGCTGATGACCACCACCCACGTGGAGAACTTCCCCGGCTTCCCCGACGGCATCCTGGGGCCGGACCTGATGGACAACATGAAGGCCCAGGCGGTGCGCTGGGGCACCCGGCTGATCGAAGCCGATGCCACCGCCATCGACCTCTCCCAGCGGCCCTACCGGGTCACCGCTGAAGGCCAGACCATCGAAACCCAGGCCCTGATCCTGGCCACCGGGGCCAGCGCCAACCGGCTGGGGCTGCCCAGCGAAGGGCGCTTCTGGAGCGCGGGCATCAGTGCCTGCGCCATCTGCGATGGCGCCACGCCCCAGTTCCGCCAGGCCGAGCTGGCCGTGGTGGGCGGCGGCGACTCCGCCTGTGAGGAGGCGGTGTATCTCACCAAATACGGCAGCCATGTGCACCTGATCGTGCGCGGCGACAAGCTGCGGGCCAGCGGGGCCATGGCCGACAGGGTACTGGCCAACCCAGCCATCACGGTGCACTGGAACCGCCAGGTGGCCGACGCCAGCGGCGGCGACTGGATGGAAGCGATCACCCTGCGTGACACCACCACCGGTGCCACCGAGCAACTGGCCGTCAAGGGACTCTTCTACGCCATCGGCCACACCCCCAACACCCGCCTGGTGCGGGGCCAGCTCGACGTGAATGAACACGGCTATCTGGTCACCCAACCCGGCCGTCCCGAAACCAGCCTGGAGGGGGTGTATGCCGCCGGTGACGTGGCCGATGCGGAATGGCGCCAGGGCATCACCGCCGCGGGCAGTGGCTGCCAGGCGGCCCTCGCGGCCGAACGCTGGCTCACCCATCACGACTTGGCGGTCACCGTGAGCCACAGTCCCGTGGATCCGGCCGAGGTGGGGGAACCCAAGCGCACCGCCGAAAGCGATGCCAGCAACTTCAGCCCCGATGCCCTCTGGCAAAAGGGCGGCTACGCGCTGCGCAAGCTGTACCACGACAGCCCCAAGCCCTTGCTGGTGGTCTACACCTCCCCCACCTGCGGCCCCTGCCACGTGCTGAAGCCCCAGCTGAAGCGGGTGCTCGACGAACTGGGCGGTGCCGCCCAGGGGGTGGAGATCAACATCGAAGCCGATCAGGAGATCGCCGCCCAGGCCGGTGTGACCGGCACCCCCACGGTGCAGCTGTTCTTCCAGAAGGAGCTCAAGGCCACCTTCCGGGGCGTGAAGCAACGCAGCGAATTCAAGGCCGCAATTGAAGCCTTGATCGGGGTTCCGGCCTAAGGCAAGCCGTCTCCCCGGAGGGTGCGCTCAGCGACGCCTCGGCCCACCGGGACGGTTGCCACCGGGACGGGGGCCGGCGGCGGCGTTGCGCTCCCGGTAGGTGATCCGGCCGCGGGTGAGGTCGTAGGGGCTGATCTCCACCAGCACCTTGTCGCCCGCCAGCAGCTTGATGCGGAACTTGGTGAGCTTGCCCGCCGCCCGGCACAGGCACTGGTGACCGGCCGGCTGTTCCAGGGTCACGAGGTAAAACCCGTTGCCCTGTTCCTTTTCAATCACACCGGAGGTCTCGATCATGCGGGGGCGCTGGCTCGGGAAGCAATCGTTGTCAATAGCTTAAGTGCCGCCCGACAGGCGATAGGGTCTGCACCACCTGTGCCGTCTCGGCTCCACCATGGTTCTGCCGCCGCTGTCGTTGGATCTGGGCCTGCTGCTGATTTCCATCGGGGTGGTGAACCTATGGAAAGCGCGCCAGGCCAGTTGATCTCCAGGCCCCTGATCCGCCGTCCCTGACCACCCTCCTCTTCCACAAGCCCTACGGGGTGCTGAGCCAGTTCACGCCCGAACCCGGCAGCCGCTGGGGCTGCCTGGCCCCGTTCATCCCGATCGCAGCGGTGTACGCCGCCGGCCGGCTCGATGCCGATAGCGAAGGCCTGCTGCTGCTCACCAGCGATGGCCGCCTGCAGCAGCGCCTCACCGACCCCGCCTTTGGCCATTGGCGCCGCTACTGGGTCCAGGTGGAGGGAGACGGCGCCCTCCAGCCCGAGGCGCTGGAACAGCTGAGCCGGGGCGTCCTGCTCCAAGGGGAACCCACCCTGCCAGCCCGGGCCAGGCTGATGGCCGATCCCCTGCTTGCCGAGCGCGATCCCCCGATCCGCCAGCGGGCCACCATCCCCACCAGCTGGCTGGAGCTAGAGCTGCGGGAGGGACGCAACCGTCAGGTGCGCCGCATGACCGCGGCGGTGGGGCTGCCCACCCTGCGTCTCGTGCGGGTGGCCATCGATCTGATGGACGGCGCCCCACCCCTCGACCTGACTGGCCTGGCACCAGGCGCCTGGCGCGAGGTGACGTCCCCAGAGGCCCAACGGCTGGAACAGGTGCTGCGGCGCGCACCGAGCGAAGGGCGCCACGCCCGAGGGCGGCGCTCTCCCGGGCGCGGGGGGCGGGCCGGCGGCGGGAAATCCGGCCGTGCCGGTGGCGGCGGGTAGGGCGGTTTAGCTGACGACGTCCTTGAGCTCCCGCACCGTCTGCAACTGGCCGTAGTAGTAGTTGGCCCGGGCGCGCCGGTCGCCGTCCTCCAGGCTGTCAAAGGCGTCAAAACCCAGGGTCTGCCAGAGCTCATGGCCACAGGCCCGATTGAGTTCCTCCACCGCCTCCGCCTCCAGATTCGCCAGGCGGCGCTGCAGGTTTTTGATCTGGGCAACCGACATGCGCGCAGCAGAGCAATGCCGCAATAGTACAGGCGCACTGACGCCTCGGAAGGGCTGGGGCTCAGAAGGGAAGTTTTTTCTTGGCTTCCTTGTCGAGGTCCGATTCCATCTCCCGCAGGCGCTTGAGAATCGTGTCGTAGTACTCCTTGAGGTAACCCTCCAGGCCGGTGGTTTCAGCTGGATCCAGGCCAAAGGCCTCGTAGCTGGCCTCCATCGGCGCATCGAGGGCCTTGCCTCCGCCGGTCACCGCATCAAAGGCGAGCCGCTCGGCCACGTTGAGACTGGCCTCAAAGAAGGCCGTCACCGATCGCATCAGGCTCAGCAGGGCCGGCGGCACCCGGAAGATGCGGGCCTCCTTGCCCGAGTAGCGCTCACAGAGCTGGGTCACCTCGCTGGTGGTCCAGGCCCGTGGCCCCACCACCGGGAAGGCCTGGCGCACGGTCTGGGGCCGCTCCAGGGCCGCCACCGCAAAACGGGCCATGTCCTGGGTGTTCATGTAGGCGATCGGTGTGGGCGTGCCGCTCACCCACACGGTCTGGCTCTCCAGCACGGGGATCGCAAACTGGCTGATCACGCCCTGCATGAAGGCCACACCACGCAGGATCGTGTAGTCGAGGTCTGAGGCCATCAGCCAGTCCTCGCTGCAGGCCTTGATGTCCATCAGGGGCACCTGGCGGTGCTGATGGGCATCCAACAGCGACACGAACACCAGGCGTTTCACCCCTGCCTTTTGGCAGGCAGCAAACAGGTTCTGCTTGCCGGTCCAGTCAATGTCATAGGCGCTGCCGGGATCGGTGGCCCGGGCGGTGGCCGCATCGATCACCGCGTCCTGGCCTTCCAGGGCGTAGTCGAGGCTGTCGGGCTCAAGCAGGTCACCGCGGGTGAGTTCGCAGCCCCACTCCTGCAGGAACGCGGCCTTGCGGGGGGAGCGCACCACGCAGCGCACCTGATGGCCGGCGTCGAGGGCCCGGCGGGCCACTTGACGCCCCAGGGTTCCCGTTCCGCCAACCACCAGAACCTGCATCACCAACCCTCAAGCGGGCCTGAGCCTAGGAGTCGGCTGGGCCTGGTCGGGAGGGTGGGGTCTTGGGCGTGGCCCACTGGGGAGCCAAGCCGGCTGTCACCGAGGCGATCCAAGGACCAATCAGTCCTTGTCGGCAAGCTTCAGCAGCAGGGCGCCACCGGCCAGGCCAACGGGGATCAGGACCCAGAACAGGGCGGCGGTGCCGAAGATTTCAGAGGCCATGGGCCGGGCTGCGAACGGCCTCCTATTTAGCAGCGCCGGAGGCCATGGCGCCCAACCGGCGCGCGATCTGCAGGATCTCGGCCCAGGGCGCATCGCTGCGAAACTGACCCGGCATCACGCCACTGGCCAGGCCGATCCAGCCCTCGGCCCGCAGGGCGGCCATGAGCGCAGCCAGGGGTGGGGGCCCGCCACC
>JBIIQK010000137.1:0-5046 GCA_044342135.1 Cyanobium sp. | reverse complement strand
TGAGCCAGGCCGACGCCAAAGACTTCCTCACCAAGTACAAGCAGCGCTACCCGAAGGTGTTCGCCTTCCTGGAGCTGCAGGAGCGGCTGGCCCTCAGCCGGGGCTACGTGGAAACGATCCTGGGCCGCCGCCGGCCCTTCCACTTCGATCCCAACGGCCTGGGCCGACTCCGTGGCAAGGATCCCCTGGAGATCGACCTGGAGGTGGCCCGCCGCAGCGGCATGGAGGCCCAGCAGCTGCGCGCCGCCGCCAATGCGCCGATCCAGGGCTCCTCTGCCGACATCATCAAGCTGGCGATGGTGCAGCTGCAGCGGGAGTTGGAGGCGGCCGCCCAGCCCGCGAGGCTGCTCTTGCAGGTGCACGACGAACTGGTGCTCGAAGCAGCTCCAGAAGCGCTGGAGGCCGTGCTGGCGCTGACCCGTGAAACCATGGAGCGGGCCGTGGCCCTCTCCGTGCCCCTGGTGGTGGAAACGGGCGTGGGCCCCAATTGGATGGACGCGAAGTGACGACTGGCCCGATGACCCTGAAGCTCACCAACACCCTCACCCGCCGCGTTGAGGCCTTCCAGCCGCTGGTGCCGGGTCAGGTGAGCATCTACTGCTGCGGCGTCACGGTCTACGACCTGTGCCACCTGGGCCATGCCCGCAGTTACATCGCCTGGGATGTGTTGCGCCGCTATCTGATTTGGAGCGGCTACGCGGTGACATTCGTGCAGAACTACACCGACATCGACGACAAGATCCTGAACCGCGCTGCCGAGGAGGGCAGCTCGATGGAGGCGGTGAGCGAGCGCAACATCGAGGCCTTCGTGGCAGACATGGCCCGGCTCAACATCCTGCCGCCGGATCGCATGCCCCGGGCCACCCAAAGCCTGGCGGCCATTCGCCACCTGATTGAGGAGCTCGAAGCGAAGGGCGCCGCCTACAGCGCCGATGGCGACGTGTACTTCGCCGTGATGAAGCACGCCGGCTACGGCAAACTCTCCGGCCGCGATCTAGCGGAGCAGCAGGACAACGCCGCCGGCCGGGTGGCCACCGAGGAAGGGGCCCGCAAGCAGCATCCGTTTGATTTCGCCCTCTGGAAAGGGGCCAAACCCGGCGAACCGAGTTTTGAATCGCCCTGGGGCCCGGGCCGGCCGGGCTGGCACATCGAGTGCTCGGCGATGGTGCGCGAGGAGCTCGGCGACACCATCGACATCCACCTCGGTGGCGCCGATCTGGTGTTCCCGCACCACGAGAACGAAATCGCCCAGTCGGAGGCGGCCACCGGCCAGGAGCTAGCCCGCTACTGGCTGCACAACGGCATGGTGAATGTGGGCGGCCAGAAAATGAGCAAGTCGCTCGGCAACTTCACCACCATCCGCGCCCTGCTCGACTCCGGCGTCTCGCCGATGACCCTGCGCCTGTTCACCCTGCAGGCCCACTACCGCAAACCGCTCGACTTCACCGCCGAAGCCCTCGATGCCGCCGCCACCGGCTGGAAGGGCCTCAATGCCGCCCTAGGCCTGGTGGGCAGCGCCAGCGCCGCGGCCGCCGCCACTCGCCCCGCGCAGCTTCCCCCAGAGCTCGGCGCCGCCCGCACCCGCTTCGTGGCCGCCATGGACGACGACCTCAACACCTCCGCCGCCCTGGCGGTGCTGTTTGAGCTGGCCAAACCCCTGCGCGCCCTCGCCAACCGACTGGAGCGGGGCGACGGGGCCGCCGCTGCCGAAGCCGCCACCCCGGCCCTGGTGGCCCAGGGTCAACTGCTGCTGGAACTCGCGGGCGTGCTGGGCCTCCAGCATGAGACGGCCGCCGAGAGCCCGGCCGCCAGCCCAGGCTCGAGTGCAGCGAGCCCCAGCGATGCCGAGATCGAAGCCCAGATCCATGCCCGCCAAGCCGCCAAGGCCGCCCGCGACTTCGCCACGGCCGATGCGATCCGGGCCGAGCTCCAGGCCCAGGGCATCGAGTTGATCGACAAGCCCGGCGGCGTTACTGAGTGGTTGCGAGGCTGAATGGCTGCCGAGCTGAGAGGCCCCAGGGCAAGGGGCTGAACGCAGCAGCAAAGGGCGCATTCAACCCCCACCAACAACGGCCTCGGCAACCCCTGGGAACCCTTGTGCCGCTGACACTCCGGGCCACACCTCAGGCAGCGCGGGCCCTTCAGTCCTGGCTCGGCTCGGGCGCCTGCCGGCCCTGCATCATCCGCTCGATTTTGCGGATGCGCTCCAGGGTGGTGGTCCACACCTCCTTCTGAAAGCCCGGCTCACAGCCATCCACCAGGGCCTGCAGATCCTCCTTCCGCTCGAAGGCATCCCAGAGCTGGCGCTCCAGCTTGGCCCGGTCGATGAAATTCCAGCGCTGCAGCCACACGGGCAGTGCCGCCATGGGGGAGAGGTCCAACTCGGCTTAGTTAAGGGGATCCGAAGGGACCAGCGGGCACCGGTTACGCAGACGCAGCGCCTCACCCGTCACCGGATGGCGGAGCCGCAGCCCAGCGGCATGGAGCTGCAACCGCGGTGAGCCGGTCGGATCGCCGTAGAGGGGGTCGCCCAGCACCGGATGGCCCAGGGCCGCCAGATGCACCCGCAGCTGGTGGGAGCGGCCCGTGTGGGGCTGGAGCAGCAGCAGGCAGGCGCCCGGCCCACGGCGCAGCAGGCGCCAGCGGGTGAGGGCCGGCTTGCCACCCCCATCCAGCGGCACCACGCCATAGCGGGGCGGTCGGGTGCCCACCCGGGCCAGGGGCAAATCGATCACACCGCCTCTGGCCGGCGGCACCCCCGCCACCCAGGCCAGGTAGGTCTTGTGCACGCGGCGCTCGGCGAACGCCGCACTCAAGGCCCGATGGGTGCCGGCGTCTCGGGCCAACAGGATCAGCCCCGACGTGTCGCGATCGAGACGGTGCACCAGCCGCGCCTCCGGCCAGCGCCCCTGGGCCCGGCTGAGCAGGGAATCGGCCAGCTCCGGCCCCAGCCCGGGCTGGCTCAGCAGGCCCGAGGGCTTCAGCAGGGCCAGCAGCCAGGGATCGGCATGAATCAGCTCCAGGCTGGGGCAACGCACCAAAACCCATGCTGACGGCTGACGGGCAACGGGGAATGGGAAACTGGTGCCCATCGCTGGAGCCCTGCCCGTGAAAGCCCTCTCCGTGCTCGGCTCCACCGGCTCGATCGGCACCCAAACGCTGGAGCTGGCCGAAGAGTTCCCCGATCGCTTCCGGGTGGTGGCGCTCACCGCCGGCAACAACCTCGACCTGCTGATCGAGCAGATCCGCCGCCACACCCCTGAGGTGGTGGCCCTGGCCGATGCCGACCGCATCCCCGAACTGCGCGACCGCCTGAACGCCCTCGAGCCCGCCGCCCGGCCCGCACACCTGCCGGAACTGATCGGCGGCAGCGATGGCCTCTGCGCCGCCGCCGCCTGGCCCACGGCCGATCTGGTGGTCACCGGCATCGTGGGCTGCGCCGGCCTGCTGCCCACCCTGGCCGCCATCCGCGCCGGCAAAGACCTGGCGCTGGCCAACAAGGAAACCCTGATCGCCGCCGGCCCGGTGGTGCTGCCGGAGCTGGAGAAGTCGGGCAGCCGCCTGCTGCCCGCCGATTCCGAGCACTCCGCCATCTTCCAGTGCCTGCAGGGCACGCCCTACGCTGAAACCGCGCGCCTCTCCACCGGCACGCCCACGCCGGGCCTGCGCCGCATCCAGCTCACGGCCTCGGGCGGCGCCTTCCGCGACTGGGACCCCGCCGATCTGCACAAGGCCACCGTGGCCGATGCCACCAGCCACCCCAACTGGAGCATGGGCCGCAAGATCACGGTGGATTCCGCCTCCTTGATGAACAAGGGCCTGGAGGTGATCGAGGCCCACTACCTCTTCGGCCTCGATTACGACGCCATCGAGATCGTGGTGCACCCCCAATCGATCATCCACTCAATGGTGGAGCTGGCCGATTCCTCGGTGCTGGCCCAGCTGGGCTGGCCCGACATGAAGCTGCCGATCCTCTACTGCCTCAGCTGGCCCGAGCGGCTCCACACCCCTTGGCGCCGTCTGGATCTCACCGAGGTGGGCTCCCTCACCTTCCGCGCCCCCGACCCCAAGCGCTACCCCTGCATGGAGCTGGCCTACGCGGCCGGCCGCGCCGGCGGCACCATGCCCGCCGCCATGAACGCCGCCAACGAGCAGGCCGTGGCCCTCTTCCTCGATGAGCAGGTGCACTTCCTCGATATCCCGCGCTTGATCGACGGGGTGTGCGAACGCCACAAGGCCGACCTCACGGCCCATCCCTCCCTGTCCGACGTGCTGGCCGTGGACGCCTGGGCCCGGCAGGCGGTGCGTGAGGCTGCAGCCCGGCTGAGCGCTCGCCCCACCGCAGCGCTCCCAGCTTGAGCCAGCCCCCGTGATCTCCCATCACCTGCTGCTCTGCGCCACCCCCACCAAGGCGCTCTGCTGCGCCGATCCCGCCCTCGGCGCCGCCAGCTGGGACACCCTCAAGCGTCTGGTGCGCGAGTGGGGCCTGGAAGATCCGGCGCGCCCCGAGGGCCTCGTGTTGCGCACCAAGGCCGACTGTCTGCGAATCTGCGCCGAGGGCCCCATCCTGCTGATCTGGCCCGAGGGGATCGTCTACGGCGGCGTCACGTCCGAGCGGGTCGAGCGGATCCTGCGGGAGCACGTGATCGGCGGCACCCCGATCGAGGCCTGGATCGTGAAGCGTCAGCCGTTCACCCCAGCCCTCACGCCGCCCATCAATCCAAGCCCTTCGCCAGCAGCCGCTCCAGCCACCGCACCGTGAGCTGATCGCCCCAACAGCTCAGCGGAGCATCGCCAACCCCGTGGAAGCCGTTGTGGCCGCCGCGGGCCGTGAGCAGCACCTCCACCCCTGGCGGCGGCTCCGCCGCCAGGGCCTGGGCACCACTGGCGGGCACCCAGGGGTCGTCGAGGGCCTGCAGGACCAGGGTGGGGGGCAAAGCTGCTTGGGTGCGGGCGCCCTCGCCACGGGCAGCCAGCAGCCGGGGCAATGGCGACGCCTCCCGGTAGTAGTGCTCCACCGAGCCATAGCCCCAGCGGGGGGCCGTG
>JBIIQK010000136.1:0-5057 GCA_044342135.1 Cyanobium sp. | reverse complement strand
GGCGTATTCCCAAGACGAGCCCGCCTGTCACGGCTACCGCCGCCGCACCCCCAGCAACGATACCCTGTTTGGTGAGCCTGGGCGGTTTTACGTGTATTTGAGTTATGGGATACACCACTGCGTGAATGTGGTGACGCACAAGGCCGATTGGGCCAATGGGGTGTTGCTGCGCGCCGTGGCCATTCCCGGCGAGCCAGAGCGGCGAGCGGCAGGGCCGGCACTGTTGGCGCGACGCTTTGGTATCGATCGCTGCTGTGACGCCCAGCCGGTCCATCCCGATCGGGGGCTCTGGATCGCCCCGCGGCCGCCCGAGCTGGCCGGTTTGACCGCCGCCGACCTGATGCAGACCACCCGCATCGGCATCAGCCAGGGCCAGGAGCTGCCCTGGCGCTGGTATTGGCGGGCCAGCTGCAGCGTCAGTAAGCGGGCCAAGGGGGACCGGCAGCCCCCAGTGCGGGCGCTGCTGGCGTGAGCCCCTACCCTGAGCGTGTGAGCAGCGCCGTGCCTTGAGCAGCTGGAGTCACCGCCACGTGCTCGATCTGGCGGCCTTTTCGCTGGACGACTACGCCACCGTGCTGTCGCTGGCCCAGCGCTTCCGCGCCCTGCCAGTGGCGGGCGCCCGCAAGTTGCCTGCCCTGCAGGGGCGGCTGATGACCAGCCTGTTTTTTGAGCCCAGCACCCGCACCCGCAGCAGCTTCGAGCTGGCGGCCAAGCGGCTCTCGGCCGATGTGCAGAGCTTCTCCCCCTCCTCCAGCTCCCTGAGCAAGGGCGAGAGCCTGCTGGATACGGCCCGCACCTATGTGGCGATGGGTGCCAACGTGCTGGTGGTGCGGCACCGCTGTGCCGGCGTGCCCCAGAGCCTGGCGGCTGATCTCGATCGGGCTGGTGAGCGGGTGGCGGTGCTCAACGCCGGTGATGGTCTGCACAGCCATCCCAGCCAGGGGCTCCTGGATCTCTTCACCCTGGTGCGCCACTTCGCTCCCCAGGCGCCCACGCCTGAGGCTCTCCGCGGCAAGCGAATCGTGATTGTGGGGGATGTGCTCCACTCCCGGGTGGCCCGCTCCAATCTCTGGGCCCTCACCGCCTGTGGCGCGGAAGTGGTGCTCTGCGGCCCGCCCACCCTGTTACCCGACGCCTTTGCCGACTTTGTTGCCGCCCCGCCCCCAGGCCAGCAGGCCGATCCGGTGGCGATGCGCGGACCGGTGCGGGTCTCCCGCAGCCTGGAGGATGCCCTGCCCGGGGCCGCTGCGGTGATGACCCTGCGTCTTCAGAAGGAGCGCATGCACCAGCACCTGCTCACCAGCCTCGACGCCTATCACCGGCAGTTCGGCATCACCCGCGCCCGCCTGGCCCTCTGCGGTCGGCCCGTGCCGGTGTTGCACCCTGGCCCGGTGAACCGGGGGGTGGAGCTGGCCGGTGAGGTGCTCGACGATCCCGCCGTGGCGCTGGTGGAAGAGCAGGTGCGCAATGGCATCCCGATCCGGATGGCGCTGCTGTATCTGCTGGCGGCGGCGGAACCGCTCACAGCAGCTTGAAACCGTCCAGCAGCAACCCGTAGAGCAGGCCGATGCGGGCCATGTCCAGCAGTTGCAGCACCAGAGGATCGCCGCGGCGGCGCAGCAGCCCCCCCCGCAGGCGAATGGCCACTTCGATCGCGCCAACGCAGATGAGGGCTCCCACCGGATCCAGCTTGGCCAGGGTGCCCGTGATCGAGCCGACGGCCCCGCCAATGCTGAAGCTGATCAGCAGCACGATCACCAGCAGGGAGAGACGCCGCCAGGGGTTGGCCGCCCAGCGCTCGAGGCCTGCTTTGGCCTGGGCGATCTGCTCCTGGAAGCGGGTCTGCTGATAACGCCGCTCTGGCGGGGTCGCGGTCATGCCCCAGAGATTGGCAGCGTCATGGCTGGACAGCCACCCTGAAAGAGGGGGCAGGGAAGTTGGCTGCGGTGATCCCCATCACCCGGCCCGAGCCCTGCCAAGCCCTGTCTACACCATCTCTGGCGTCTGCGCAGCTTTTTGCCGCTACCGATAGGGGATTCCAATAAAAAAGCCCTGGGCCGAAGCCCGGGCTGGGTGATGGGGACGAAGCAACCAAAGCGCGTGGATCGCTGCCGTTCAAGAGGGAGGAGACGTTTGCCAGAGCGTCCTCCCTGGCCCTTGACGCGCCAGGGGTATTGCGCGGCCTGTGTCTCAGCCGTCGCTGTCCTTCTTCCTGGAGGACTTTCCTTCCAGCAGCTCAAGCAGGGCCTCCATCTGGGCCATGACGCCCCGCACCTCACCGGCTTCGGGAAGCAGGCCGTCGTCCATGACGCCCTGGTGCATTTCACGGAGCTCCTGGCGGATGTACCGCAGGTGGCTAACCACCTGTTCGCGTTTCGACTGCGACATCGATGGAGGGCTGTACTAATCCCCCCTTTTACCGCATCGCCGGTTCACTTCTGGCCGAACTGGGCCTTGGCTTGCTCATAAAAGGGGGCATCGATCTCGCTTCGGCCGGCCTCCTGCGCCATCGATTCAATTCGCCGACGGACCGCGGGGCGCACGAAGAACGGCACTTCCTTGAGTTTGGCTTCGGCTTCGGGTTGCCACTGCATCGGGAGGTTCAGGCCAGCCTGCCGCTCATGCAGGGGAATCAAAAATGGAGAATAGGGGACTCGAACCCCTGACCTCTGCGGTGCGATCGCAGCGCTCTACCAGCTGAGCTAATTCCCCTGGGAGGTGGCCCGGATGGACCTTCGCCAGAAATTATCAGCCCTGCACCTGGGGACGCTGCCCTGGTGCTGAGAATGGAGATCTGTCAGCAGGCCCTGCCTTGACCGATTCCCCCGCCCCGGCCGACTCCCCCAGTACGCCTGGCGCAGCGATCACGGCCGAATTGATCGCCTCCTTTGATGAGGCGTCCGTGGCCGAACTGGCCCGCCGTCTGGATGAGGATGACTACCCCACCCCGTTTGAAGGACTTCAGGACTGGCATGTGATGCGCGCCCTGGCCATCCATCGCCCTGAGCTGGCCCGGCCCTACGTGCATCTGGTGGACCAGGAACCCTTCGATGAGGACTGAGCTGGCCGGCACTCCTGGCCCGGTGACTGATCCCCTGGCGGGACGGCGCATCCTGGTTGGCATCAGCGGCAGCATCGCGGCGGTCAAGCTGCCGTTGGTGGTGAGTGCCCTGGCCCAGCGCGGCGCCGATGTGCGTTGCGTGCTTACGCCCTCGGCGGCCCAGTTGGTCAGCCCGGTGGCCCTGGCGTCCCTGAGCCGCCAGTCCTGTTGCCTGGACGCCGACCAGTGGAGCCATCGGGCGCCCCGGCCGCTCCACGTGGAGCTGGCGGAGTGGGCCGAGCTGGTGGTCGTGGCTCCCCTCAGTGCCACCAGCCTGGGCCGCTGGGTGCATGGCCTGGCCGACACCCTCCTGGCCAGCACCCTGTTGGCCACCGAGGCTCCCGTGCTAGCGGCCGCGGCGATGAACACGGCGATGTGGGCTTCCCCGGCGGTGCGGCGCAACTGGGAGTTGTTGCAGACCGATGGGCGGGTGCTGCCCCTGGGCCCCGCGTCGGGGCTCCTGGCCTGCGACCGGCAGGGCGATGGCCGCATGGCCGACCCGGCGTTGTTGCTGCTGGCCCTGGAGTGCCTCCAGGTGTGGGGCTGCCGGCAGGATTGGGCCGGGCGGCGGCTGTTGGTGACCGCAGGCCCAACCCGGGAGCCACTGGATCCGGCCCGTTGTCTCACCAACCCCAGCAGTGGTCGGATGGGGGTGTTGCTGGCCCAGGCTGCTCGCCTGCGGGGCGCTGAGGTGACCCTGGTGCACGGGCCCCTGGCCGTCGACACCCAGCTGCTCGAGGGGTTGCGCTGCGAGCCCGTGGAGACGGCGGCCCAGATGGAGCAGGCCCTGGTGCGCCTTCAGCCCGCTGCCGATGCCATTGCCATGGCGGCGGCCGTGGCCGACCACCGCAGGCAGGAGCCGTTGGCCCAGAAGCTCAGCAAAGAGGCTCTGGAGAGTGAACTCACCTCCGGTTGGCAGGCGGTGCCCGATCTGCTGGCCGGGCTGGTGGCCCGCCGCCCTGCGGGCCAGCGGATCCTGGGGTTTGCGGCCCAGTCAGGGGACGTGCTCGCTCAAGCCCGCGCCAAATGGGCCCGCAAGGGCTGCGATCTGATGTTTGCCAATCCGATTGATCAGGCCGGTGCGGGCTTCGCTGGCCACACCAACCACGGCTGGCTGCTGGGTGGGGCTGCGGGTGAGCAGCGCCTGGAGCCTGGCTCCAAGCTGGCGATTGCCCAACAGCTGCTCACCGCCCTGCGGGCCGAGGGCTAGCGATCAGGCGGCCAGGGGTTCGTCGTCGGGAGCCCCATCCTGGGTGGCTTCGTGCTGCAGCAGATCCATGAAGGTGCGCAGCTGCAGGCGCGGGATGTAGGGCCAGCCACCGCTGCGCTCCACGCTCTGCAGCAGGCTGAAGAGGTGGCTGCGGTCCGCCGGCAGGCTGCTGCGGAAGGCACCGTCCTGGATGGAGCGGTGCAGATGTTCCAGTTGCCGCAACAGCGCCAGCAGGGCCTCGGGCTGGCCCTCGAGCTCGCCGGCCAGTTGCTCGATCTGCTGCAGCGCGCTGGAGAGGCGGTCTTGCTGGGAGGGGGTCAGGCTCATGTCTTGTCGCTGTCGTCGCGCGCGGCGGGCTCTCGCATACAGGTTGTTGAGAGCCGCGACATCGTACGGGGAATGGGGGTTTTGCACCGGTAGGATCCGCGCCAGCCCAGTTCCCATCCACCGTCTCTGCGGCCTCTCCCCATGCGTTTTCGTCCTCTGCTGGCCCTCGTGCTGGCGCTGTGCCTGACCCTGGTGACCGCCTGCAGCGGTGGGGCCAAGGCCGTGGATCGCGCCAATCTCACCTACGACGACATCCACAACACCGGCCTGGCCAACGACTGCCCGACCCTGCCCGATTCGGCCCGCGGCTCCATTGCCCTGGATCCCTCGGCCAAGTACCAGCTCCGTGAAATCTGCATGCACCCTGCCGAGGTGTACGTGAAAGGTGAGCCGGCCAACAAGCGCCAGGAAGCCCAGTTC
>JBIIQK010000135.1:0-5069 GCA_044342135.1 Cyanobium sp. | reverse complement strand
CAGGCCGCGGCGGCCGTGGCGCGAGGTCGTCATGTGGCTCCTGGCATCAAGGCGTTTGTGGTGCCCGGCAGTGAGCAGGTGGCCGCGGCGGCCGAGGCGGAGGGTCTCGACCAGGTGTTCACCGCCGCTGGCTTTGAGTGGCGCGAGCCTGGCTGTTCCATGTGTCTGGCGATGAACCCTGACCGGCTGGAGGGCCGTCAGATCAGCGCCAGCTCCAGCAACCGCAATTTCAAAGGCCGGCAGGGTTCGGCAACGGGCCGCACCCTGCTCATGAGTCCGGCCATGGTGGCGGCTGCGGCCATTGCCGGCGAGGTGAGCGATGTGCGCCAGCTGTTGCCCGCCTGAGTTGCCGCCCCGTTTTTAGGCCTCAGTCCCTTCCCCTCCCCACGCGTTTCAAATCGTGCCGTGTCAGCAGCGATGACCAGTCCTTCCTTCCCCATGGGTCCGATCACCGGCCTCCGCGGCCGTGCCGTGGTGCTTGCCGGAGACGACATCGATACCGATCGGATCATTCCGGCCCGCTTTCTCAAGTGCGTCACCTTCGATGGCCTGGGTGAGCAGGTGTTCGCCGACGATCGGGCTGAACGCCCCGGGGAGCACCCCTTGGATCGGCCGGAGGTCCAGGGGGCGTCGTTGCTGGTGGTGAACCGCAACTTCGGCTGTGGGTCGAGTCGGGAACATGCTCCCCAGGCCCTGATGCGTTGGGGGATCCGGGCGGTGGTGGGGGAGAGCTTTGCCGAGATTTTTTACGGCAATTGCCTGGCCCTCGGGATTCCCTGTTTCACCGCGTCCCATGACGGCGTGCTCAGCCTGCAGGAGGCCCTGGCCGCTGCTCCAGCCCAGGAGCTGCAGGTGTCGGTGGATCCTCCGGCCGTGCTGTTGGCCGACGGTCGCCGCTGGGAGCTGGAGCTCCAGGCCGGCCCCCGGCAGATGTTGCTCACCGGGCAGTGGGATGCCACCTCCCAGCTGTTAGCCCATGGCGCCGAGCTGGAGCGCACCGCCGGAGCGTTGCCCTATCTCAACGGTTTCTAGGCCGGGGGACGAAGGGGGTGCCGGTGCCCGCGAAGTTGAAGTCGTTGAGCTTGACCCGGATGCCGCCGATCCCGTCGTAGGGGCTGTAGTAGACTCCGAGTTCGTAGGAACGGCGTTGCAGCTTCAGTTCCACATAGGAATAGGACACATCGCCGTAAAACTCTGAGCCGTTGTCGATATTGAAGGTGGCCCCGGCCTCCAGGACCAGCGGCCCATAGATCTGTTGGGCGGCTTGGAAACTGAGGGTGCGCAGGTCGACCGCCCGATCGAAGCCGAAGGGGCTGGCTCCCCCCAGGAAGGTGCCGGCGATGGAGGCGGAGAAGCGGGTGTAATCGAACAGGGGTTTGTCGAACTGGCCGATGGTGAAGCTGGGGCCGCCCCAGAGGGTGAGGGTGTTCTGGTTGGCACCATCGCTGTAACTGGCCAGGTAGCCGCTGGCGCCCATATTCAGGCCCAGGCCTGGTGTCACCGGGGTTGGTGAATAGCGAAGCCCACGGGCTGGATCTTCACTGGCATCGAGGGCCTCTCCCTGCCAGAGCTGCAGGGTGCTGCTCACCGCGAGATTGGCGTAACTGCGCCAGAGGGTATCCAGGGTGTTGGTTTCAAAGAGCGTGGCCTGATAGTTGGCGGATTGGGCCGCCCAGCTCAGGGCCACGGGGGTGAAAAAGGGTCCTTTCTGGCGAGGTGGTGGTGCCGCAGCGCTGAGGTTGTCAGCCGCTTGTCTGGGGCGGTTGAAGATGGCTGTGCCGGCCAGGTTCGCTCCGTAGGAATACACCACGGTCTGCAATCCCAGGCTGCCGTTGTAGATGCGTTCGCGGTAGGAGCCGAACAGCGCCGCGCTGGCCGTCTCGTGACCCGGAAGGTTCAGGGGGGCGCTGAACCGCGTGGTGCTCCGGGTGCCCGAGCGGAAATTGTCAGGATTCAAGGTCGACAGGCTGGCTTCAGCATCCAGGGAGGCCCAGCCCAACGGCAGGTTGAGGCCGGCGAGCAGGCCAAACATGTCGCCGAACGTGGCCCCCTGCTCCCCAGGAGGGCTGGCCAGGCTTTCTCCGGGCAGCACGAAGCTGCTGGTGCGGCCTTCGATGGCCCGTTGCACCATCAGTTGGGGCTGCAGCTGCAGGCTGCCACTCCGCCCCAGTTTGATCGGTTCGAGGTTGTAGCCGATGTAGAAGCCATCGCGATCCTCCTTGTCGGTATCCCAGGCAAATCGCGCCTCTTCTGCTCCGACGGTCGTGTTGGTGATAGCTGGCACGGACACTTTGTCGTCCAGCAGGATCTGGGTGCTGCGGCTCTGGATCCGTGTGACTCCCCGCCCATCCATCACGGCCACCACCTTGCGGGCCAGGCTCCAGGAGGCCGCGGGGGTGAAGGGGTCGTTGGTGAAAGCCATCTGTTCGGCCGTCCAGCGGTTGCCCCGGATCCGGATTTGGGCCCCTTGAAAACGCAGTCGGCTGATGGTTCCGGCCTGGTTGGCCGGGGGGCGATAGCCCTGGCCGTTGCTGTTCAGCGAATCCGTGGTGTCGATCACGGCGGCCAGATCCAGCTTGAAGCTGGTGCTCCAGCTCTGCTGGAAGGCCACGTTGCGCACCCGTGGATCCACCTGGATCGCTGTGGCGGTAGTGCTTCCCGTCGAGGGGCTGATCTCTGAGGCTGGATTGCTCTGGGGAAGGGTCTCGGCGCCCGTCTGCAGGGGGCCGAATGCCACCGATTCCAGAACCTGCTCCAGGGGGAGCAAGGGCCTGGAGAGCTCACTGCCCGGGCAGCCATCCGGGGCTGGCATGGTGGGCAGGCCGATGCGGCCTGGGGGCAGCACCCGCACCACGGTTCGCCCCCGGGTGTCCGCCGTGAGCTGGGGGCAGGCAAAGGCCGGACCGGGCTTCACCGACGCCGATGGGGTGGCTCCTGATTGGGCATCTCGGGCCAGGGTGTCCTGGTCGATGACGCCATAAACATCGTCGAGTTCGCCGGTGGCTTCCCAGTCGCTGTAGCGCAGCCGACTCGCCTGGAGATATTGATCCCCTTTCGTCAGTCGAATCCGGCCGGAGGCGTACACACTGCGGCTGCGTTCCGCCAGCTCAATCCGGTCGGCCAGGAGTCGCCAGCCGTTGAACTCGGCCTCCACGTTGCCCGTGGCGACAAAACGGCCGAGTTGCTGGTCGTATCCCTGTTGATCAGCGCGGACCACCACGAAGGTGGGAGGGGGCAAAGGAGGGGGCGTTGGGGCGGTTACCGCTGGCGCCCCAGGGGTTGCCGACAGGGCTGGCGCCGCCGCGACCCCTCCTGAAGGCAAAAGCAGTGCCGGCAGGAGTGCGGTGGGCAACATGGCCCTCCCCAGGGAGCGGCCAGGACGTGCTGGCCAGGGGATGGACCTGAAGAGCAGGAGAAAACCCAAGGTCATCGGCGCCTGGATTGTTCTCGAGACCGGCCTATTGGAGCGGGAGTACCACTGGCGTTCACAACGGATTGCACCAGTCGCCCACACGGGAATCTTCCCATAGGGGTCCGGATGGATTCCGGTGGCGGTGGTCAGTTAGATCTCAGGCGGCGCGCCATGGGCGGGGTGGAGCGAGGCTCCGTCAGCCTCAGTCTTCGAGGTCCTTGCGGCTGGGGGTCCGGCTGGGATCGCTGGCCAGGAAACCGAAGACGAAGATCCCGATGAAGAAGAAGACGACCGAATAAACCGAGATCTTGAGGGCGAGCATGGTTCGGCCTTGGGGAACGGCGAGCGGGTGACAGGGAGTGACAGGCGCCTGGGAGGGCCTGGCCGACCCCGCGACAGCGGGATCATCCTATGGGACTTGGCTTGCCATCCAACGATGCCTGAGGCCTCAGCAGCAGGGCAGCCCCCCCGGATTGAAACGTTTCAGTCACGTTCCTGTCCGTCGCGGGGGCGCTGGGATCTGCAGCCGCTCTGGATCGGCGAGCGCACCGATGGTGGCCAGGGGCCGGCTCTGGACGATCCCTGGGGCGCGCTCCATCGTCCCGATTGGCAGGAGCGTGGGCTGGTGATCTGGCCCCGGGGGGGGCAGTGGCAGCGGCTCACCCTGGATCTGGCCTGTCCAGAGGCCTGGCGGCAGTTGCAGCGTCCGGCTCCCGTGGCCCAGGCCCGGCTGGTGCTGCGCTGGTGGGCCGACCAGGTGGAACTCCTGGTGAATGGTCAGCCCGTGCATGCCGGCGACCTGTTTGACACGGCCTGCCGCTGGGTTGTGCCCCAGCGCTGGTGGCAGGGGGAGGTGTTGCAGCTGGAGTTGCGGCTGCGCAGTCCCCGCCACGACGATGGGGCCCTGATTGAAAGCCGGCTGGAGCTCGAACCCCTCGAGCCCGCCGACCCGGAGGGGCTGCTGGCCGAGACCAAGGCCGAGCTGGCCGCGGCGCGGACTGGTCAGCCCCTGACCGGCGGGTTTCACGTGCTTGGCCATGCCCATTTGGATCTGGCCTGGCTGTGGCCGGTGGCCGACACCTGGCAGGCCGCCGAGCGCACCTTCGCCTCCGCCCTCGCTTTGATCGAGCGCTTCGAGGAGCTCCATTTCGGCCACTCCACGCCGGCCCTCTATGCCTGGCTGGAGCAGAACAGGCCAGCTCTGTTTGCCCGTCTGCAGCGGGCCGTCGCCGCTGGCCGCTTTGAGCCGATCAATGGCCCGTGGGTGGAGACCGATTGCGTGCTGATCAGCGGCGCTTCGCTGCTGCGCCAGTTCCAGCTGGGCCAGCAGTACAGCGCCGCCACCTTTCCTGGCTTGGAGCACCCCCTGGCCTGGTTGCCTGACAGCTTCGGGTTTGCGGCCGGCTTGCCGGCCGTGGCCCACAGCACTGGTGTGCGCTGGTTCTGCACCCACAAGCTCTTCTGGAACGCCACCAATCCATTTCCCCACCGGCTGTTTCGCTGGCGCAGCCGCTGTGGCGCCGAGCTGCTGGCCCTGATGACCGCCCCGATCGGCACCGATGGGGATCCGGTGGCGATGGAGCGGTACCGGTTGGCCTGGCGGGGGGCGACCGGGGTGGAGCAGGCCCTGTGGCTGCCCGGTGTCGGGGACCACGGC
>JBIIQK010000133.1:0-5083 GCA_044342135.1 Cyanobium sp. | reverse complement strand
ATTGAGCAGCACCTGGGCATCCCGGCCGAGCGCACCTACATCGGCTTCGAGGATGTGCCGGGCCGCCTCTGGGGCTGGAACGGCGGCACCTTCGGCTGAGCCTGCTGTTGTTGGTGGCCGATCACGTTGTCAGGCAAGCCGACGCTTTCTTCAGCTGGAATCATCACTTTGAGATAAGCGGCCCGATCCCGTTGCGCCGCGATCTCAGCCAACGCCTCCTCCAACTCCTCAGCCTTGCCGCAGACCGTGCAAAACCAGCTGCTGCGCAACAGCCTGAAGCTCTTTGTCGCCGCGCTCCTCACAGCCGCGATTGCTGTCTGGACCGAACGAATCCAATTTGCCTGGTATCCACTGTTAGCCGTGGTGATGGTTGTTGACGACAACGACGACCACACGCTGCAGGCGGCCAGCGGCCGCATCCTGGGCACCTTGGCGGGGGGCCTGATCACGTTCCTGGTGCACACAATCCTGGGCGGATGGGTCGGCGTGCTGGTGTCGATGCTGGTGATGATTCCTGTGCTGCAGCTGCTGGGCTGGCAGAGCGCCCTCAGCACGGCCTCACTGATCGCTGTGATGTTTCTGATGCTTCCCGGCCATACGGCGCTGGGCTGGGACTACGTGTTCAACCGCGCCCTCGACACCGTGGTGGGGTGCATCGTGGCCATCCTGGTGGGCCTGCTGTTCTGGCCGCACAACAGCACCAGCGAACTCACGGCTGCCGATGGCCGCTTGCGGCGCTCTCTGCAAAAGCAGCTGCAGGCCTACAGCGACTGGCTGGCCCACCGGCGAGGCCGGCCTTCGCCGGTGGATACCGCCCCGCTCACCAACGACCTGCAACGGATCGAACAGTTGATTGCTCAGCAACGCAGCGGCCCACGCCATCAGGCCCTCAAGCGCAGCGGCTGGGAGCAACGGCTGCGGCTGTGGCAGCTGGTTCACTTCCATTGGATCGCGTGGGAGCGACTGATGGCGGGTCTGCCTGAATACCAGGCCCTGCAGGCCGAACCGATCCGGCACGCGGTGGGGGAGCTGCAGCGTCAGCTGAGCGGAGAGCCCGGACCAACCCCAGGGCGTGACCCCCAGCGTTGGCAGCAGCTGGCCCAGCAGCTGCAGCTCCCCCTGCTGCCACTGCTGGCCCTGACGGAGGAGGCGCGCCCGCTGCATGCCTGCCTGGGAGGTCTGAACCGGATGGCTCCGCAGTGATCAACCGCAACGGCCTGCGCACCGCCTTCACCGCCGGGCTGGGCAACGCCTTCGCCAGCTTGTCGGGGGTGGCCGACAGCCAGTACGTCTCCCTGGCGGTGTTGGCGGTGTCCACCGGCACCTTCGGCGGCGCGCTGGCCCTGGGCAACCAGCGGCTGCTGGGCACCGTCCTCGGGTCGGTGCTGCTGCTGATCGGCTACGAGGGGTTGCGCCACCTGCCGGTGGCCCTGGGGATCGCCATCACCCTCGGAGCCCTGCGTCTGCTGGGTGGCCTGCTGAAGCTGCAGGTGGGTTACAAGGTGGGCGGCATCGTCATCGTGATGGGCTGGCTGGTGCACGAGGGCGGTCTGGCCACCTGGATTCCGCTGCGCTTGTTCTGGACCTGTTTCGGGATTCTGATTGCGTTGCTGGGGCTGCGCCTGTTCTGGCCCGCCCGCGGACTCGACAGCAGCCTGGCCCAGGTCGCCACCCTGCTCGTGCAGCTGCAGCGCTGTTTTCGCGACCTGGCGGCACGGGTGGATCCCGCCCTGGCGGGCCAGGTGGTCGATCCGGTGGGAATTGACCGCTACCGGGCCCTGCGCAACCAGCTCGTTGCGATCCGGCGGCTACGCCCAGCGCTGCTGCAAGAGCTGGGCACCTTGCCGGAGCGCCATCCCGCCACGCTGTTGATGGCCAACTTCGAGGCCACCAGCTCCCGCCTGATCACTTTGGTGGGGGGGCTGGTGCGCGAGACCCCCACCCTGCAGGATCCCCAGCTGGTGGTGCAGCTGCACCGCGCCGAAGCGGAGTTGCTGCAGGCCATGGCCAGCCAACTGGGCCTCTGGGAAGGGCAGATCCGTGGTCGCCGGGGGTTGCCCAAGCCACCCGCGAGTGCGCTGCAGCTACCGCTCAGCTGGCAGCAACTGGGCCAGGAGCTCAACGATCCCACCGCCAATATCGCCTCCCTGGAGCGGCTCGCGCGGCTCGCCAGCCGGCTGATGCTCTGCCGCCAGGCCGAGCAGGCCATTCGTGATGGCGAAGCGACCTGGGCTGCCATTGCGGGCAAGGCCTAACCCCTGGTGCTGACCTTCACCGGGATGGCGACCGGGGTGAGGGAGCTGGAGGCTTGCCCTTGCTCCGATGCGAAGCGTGGGCTCGCGGCTTCCAGTCCAGCGATCAGCTCTGGAGCCATGCCGGCGTCAAAGGAAAAACGCCCCGGACCGATCAACAGCAGCGCCAGGCTGCCGCCCAGGTAGAGCACCACCAGCTCGAGCACATAGATGTTCAGCCCTGCGGTGAGGATGTGTTGGTAGGCGGCGGTCGCCATCGTGCCCGTGAGGGCCAGGGCGCCCAGGGGCGTGAGCAGGCCCAGGATCACCAACCAGCTGCCGATGAGCTCAGAGAATCCAGCTGCGTAGGCAAAGAAGAGGGGGAAGGGCAGGTGCAGAGACGCCACGTAGGTGTTGGCGAATTGCTGAGGGTCGGCGAGCTTCTCCTGGCCGTGGTGAATCATCATCACGCCGATGCTCAGGCGCAGCAGCAACAGGCCAGCGGATGCCACGCGTCCGGGCTTCTGCAGATAGGTCAGTACGGCGGGCATCAGCGGCGCCAGCCCGGCCAGCACGGCGCCGCGGGATGAGGTCAGGCTCTGGGTTGCCAGCCACAGCGCGAAGCAGGCCCCCGCAAAGCCACCGAAAAGCTCCAACAGAAGGGTCGTGGACATGGCCAGAAGACATTTATGAAATCCTGGCAGGCTGCATGAAGAAACGTGAAGCACGGCCGTGACGTCGTGCTGCCCTGTTGCCCCAGTCGCTTTCGGGCCCTCTTTTGCAGCGCCCTGCTCGCGCTTTGGGCGGCGATGGCGCAGGATGTAACAACTTCGTTACAACGGTCATGACGATGGGCGAGCTGTTTCTCGAAGCCCTGAGCTCTGGGGTCATCACCCAGCCGGAGATTGACTGGGTTCTCTCCGAGCAGAACCGCTTCTCCAGGCCAGAGCAGGCAGCCGTGCAACGACTGGGCCGACTCCTGGATCAGGGCGGGATCCAATTGGGTTGCCGCCTTTCGCCCTAGCTGCTGAGCCAGCGCGGCTCAACCCAGTGGCGGCACCGCGAGAGACTCCACACCTCTTGCAGTTGCGCCGGTGACCGCCACCCTTCCTCTGGCCCTCGTGCAGCTGCAGCCCGGCGAGGATGGGGCTAGCAACAGGCGCGCCGCGGAAGCTTGGCTGGAGCGAGCCCTGGATCCCCCGGCCGGCACTCCCCGGCCGAAGCTGCTGATGCTGCCGGAAATCTGGAGCGCCCCGTATGCGGCAGCCCGGTTCGCGGACTACGCCGAGCCCGTGCCCGAGCCCGGCAGCCTGTTGGCCGAAGGCCCATCGCCATCGCTGGCGATGGTGGCGCGGTTGGCGCGGCGCCATGGCGTGGGCGTAATCGCCGGCTCGATCCCCGAGCGCGGCGCCGACGGGCGGCTGTACAACACCGCCACCGTGATCGATGCCGACGGCCGCCTGCTGGCCAAACACCGCAAGCTGCATCTCTTTGATGTGGATGTGCCGGGGGGCATCCGCTTCCGTGAATCCGACAGCCTCACAGGCGGCGACCGGCTGACGGTGCTCGATGGGGCCGGCGACCCGCTCGCCACCGGGCTGGCGGAGCCGCCGGGGCTGGGCCTGCTCATCTGTTACGACATTCGCTTCCCCGAGCTGCCACTGCTGATGCAGCAGCAGCTGGGCGCCACCGTGATTGCTTGCCCCGCTGCCTTCAACACCACCACGGGGCCACTCCACTGGCACCTGGTGATGCGGGCCCGAGCCGTGGACACCCAGTGCTTTGTGCTGGCCTGCTCGCCGGCCCGGCCCGTGGCTGGCGAGGCCTATCCCAGCTACGGCCATTCGCTCGTGGTGGATCCCTGGGGCACGGTGGTTGCCGAGGCGGGCACCGGTGAACAGGTGCTCCATGCCCAGTTGGATCTGGCGCAGGTGGATTTGGCGCGCCGGGCGATTCCGACGGGCATCCAGCGCCGGCATGATCTCTACCGGCTGTCCCGGGTTTGAACAGCGGCCATCCAGCTCCTGCCCTGCTCCCATGCGTTCCTCCCTGCGCCGCCAGCTGCTGCACCTCGCCACCGATCTCTCGGCCCTGGCGGCGAATCCCGACGACCTGGGCCATGGTTTCGATCTGCTCACCCGCAGCTATGCCACGCCGGGGGCCGATGCCGCCCGTGCTGCCCTGCGCAGCGACCCGGCGATCGCGCCCCTGATCCACGAGCGCTACTGGGGGCCCTGGCCCAGCCCGGCCGAGCTGTTGGCGCTGCCGCCGGAGAGCCTCGGCCACGCCTACGCCAGCTGGTTCGCGGATGCGGGCGGCCAGCCCCTGCCGGATCCCGTGTTGCAGGCCGGCAGCGATGGCGACGACACCTGGCTGCACCAGCGCGTGCGCCACACCCACGACCTCTGGCATGTGGTGTGCGGCTGCCCGCCCACAGCGGCCGGCGAGGCGGCGATGAACGCCGTGAACGTGATGCAGCTGCGCTGGCCCGGCAGCGCCATGCTGCTGGGGGCCGATCTGTTGCACCGTTGTCTGGATGGTCCGCCTGCCGGCGAGGTGGACGCAGGGCAGGCGGCGGCCTATGGCCTGGAGCTGGGCCGGCTCTGCGCACCGCTGCTGGCCCAGCGCTGGGAGGAGGGCTGGGATCGCCCCCTGGCCGAGTGGCGGGAGCAGTTGGGCATCACGGCCCTGGTGGCGCGGTCGCCGTTCAGGAGGGAGATGGCTCGGAGCTGATCGGCAGCAGTCGGCGCATCAGCAGCGGCTGCAGCACCAGATCCGCCAGCACCACCACGAACAGCAACGCCAACAGCTGCTCCCCCACGGGCTCCGCCAGTGACGGGATGACGCCGCGT
>JBIIQK010000134.1:0-5083 GCA_044342135.1 Cyanobium sp. | reverse complement strand
ATTCGGGCGGGGTGCCCGCCTGGCGGCCAGCCAGATGGCGGGCGTAGTTCTCGACGCCGTTGCAGTAGCCCACCTGCTCAAGCATCTCCAGGTCGTAGGTGGTGCGCTGCTCCAGCCGCTGGGCCTCCAGCAGCCGGCCCTGGCCGTTGAGTACGTCCAGCCGCTCCCGCAATTCGGTGCGTATGGCCTTGATGGCGTCGGCCAGCCGCTCCTTCGGAGTCACGAAGTGCTTGGCCGGATAGATGTTGATGCTCTCCAGGCTCTGGAGAATCTCACCGGTGGTGGGATCCACGTAGCGGATCGCCTCCACCTCGTCCCCGAACAGCTCGATGCGCACCAACCGGTCTTCGTAGGCCGGGCCGATCTCCAGCACGTCGCCGCGCACGCGGAAGCGCCCGCGGGAGATTTCCAGGTCGTTGCGGGAATACTGGTTGTTGACCAACTCCCGCAGGGAGCCGCGCAGATTCAGGGTCTCACCCACCTCGAACTTCACCGCCGCCTTGAGGTATTCCGAGGGAATCCCCAGGCCGTAGATGCAGCTGATCGAGGCCACCACGATCACGTCTTTGCGCTCGAACAGGGAGCGGGTCGCCGAGTGGCGCAGCATGTCGATCTCCTCGTTGATCGACGCCGTCTTGGCGATATAAGTGTCGGAGACGGGCACGTACGCCTCCGGCTGGTAGTAGTCGTAATAGCTGATGAAGTACTCAACGGCGTTGTTCGGGAAGAACTCCCGCAGCTCGTTGCAGAGCTGGGCCGCCAGGGTCTTGTTGTGGGCCAGCACCAGGGCCGGTCGCCCCGTCTGGGCGATCACGTTGGCGATGGTGAAGGTCTTGCCGGTGCCGGTGGCCCCCAGCAGGGTCTGGTAACGCTCGCCCCCCTCCACGCCCTGCACCAGCCCAGCAATGGCGGTGGGCTGGTCACCCTTGGGCTCGTAGGGGGCGTGGAGCTGGAACGGAACCATCCCCCCATTCTCGGGGGCCATGGGAGTCGCTGTGACTCCGGGAAGCCGAACTCAGGCCAGCGGCGCCGCGGTGATCAGCGCAGCCGCCCGGGTGAAGTCCACGTCAAGGCCCAACAGCCGCAGGATTAGGGCCGAGAGCACCGCGTACACCACACCGCCAAGAATCGCGCTCACGACACCGTTTTTGAGGCGGAACCCCTTGATCAGCCAGGCCGCCAGGCCGAACAGGATCACGGTGATCACCCAGTTGAACAGCAGGCTCACCGGACTGATCAGACCGCCCAGGCTGGTGATCGCCCACACCGGGCCCAGCACCAGCTTCAACGGCCAGATCAGCAGGGTGCCCAACAGGCCGATCACCACGGCGGAGAGCAGGGCGATCGGGAAGCTGCTCACCTCCACGCCGAGGGGCAGCCAGGCCACGATCAACAGCACAATGGCCCGGATCGGCCACTGCAACAGCCACATCAAAGAACCCATGACAGACGGGCAGGGATCAACCCCCGCAACGTAGGCATGGGTTCAAATCAAGACCAACTGTCCTGGCGTCAAACAGCAACGCTTGCGCGGTTGGCCAGGGCTTCCCGCAGGCCGCGCACCACGGCCACCATGGCCAGCGGGTCGTTCAGCTTGTTGATCGCCGAACCCACGCCCACGCCTGCGGCACCAGCGGCAATCGCCATCGGCACCGTGACGGCCGACAGGCCAGAAGCACACAGCACCGGCGCGGTGGCCTCGGCAGACGCCAGGGCACGGCTGATGCTGTGGGCAGCGGCCAGGGTGGGGGCAGCCTTCTCGATCAGCCCGAGGCTGCCGGCGCTGAAGGGCTTGGCACTGGTGCCGCCTTCGGTCTGGATGATGTCGGCTCCGGCGGCCACCAGATCCACGGCCAGCTGCTCCTGCTGGTCGAGAGGCAACACATGGGGCACGGTGACGCTCAGCACCACCTCAGGCAGAAGCGCCCGGGTGCGGCGCGTGAGCTCAAGCACTTCGGCGGCATCGAAGACGCGGCCCAGGGGATAAAAGGCGTCGTAGTTGCCGATCTCCACCATGGCGGCGCCGGCGGCCACGGCGGCGGGGAACAGCTCGGGCTCCACGGCGCTCACGCAGATCGGCAGCCCGGACACCTCCGCCGCCAGACGCACCAGGGCCGGCTCACAGGCCACGTCCAGCAGGTCGGCCCCGCCCTGGCCAGCCGCCCGGCTGATCCGCTCCACGGAAGCGGCATCGAAGTTGGTCAGGCCAGCGATCACCTTGAGCAGGCGGCGCTCCGCCACAGCGGCTTGCAGCGAGCTGGGCAGGAGGGCGAGACGCGACTTCGCAACCATGGGGACGCAGACGTTGGGATAGTGGGGTGATTCTCCCATCCAGAGGCCCTACGGCCCAGGCCCCGACCCACCAACCCGGGCAGCGCTGGAGTCCCGACCACCTGCGGCTGCACCGGCACCTGCTGCGCCATCCCGACCTGCTGCCCACAGGAGCCACCCTGCTGCTGGCCCTCTCGGGCGGGCAGGACTCCATGGCCCTGCTGGCCCTGCTGCACGACCTGGGCCGCCTGCACCAGTGGTCCCTGCTGCTCTGGCATGGCGACCACCGCTGGCGCCCCGACTCCAGCCGCCAGGCCGCCGAACTGGAGCGCTGGACTGCCGCCCTGGGGCTGGGCCTGCACATCGACACCTGGGAGCCTGCACCGGACGGCAGCGACACGGTGCAACGCAGTGAAGCCACCGCCCGCCACTGGCGTTACACCCAGCTGGAGGCCCGGGCCCGGGCCCTGGGCGCCAGCCACGTGGTGACGGCCCACACCGCCAGCGACCGGGCCGAAACCCTGCTCCTGCACCTCGCCCGTGGCAGCCACCGCCGCGGCCTGGCCAGCCTGCGCCGCCAGCGTCCCCTCGCCGCCGGCGCGGAAGACCCCGCCCCCATCCTGTTAAGCCGGCCCCTGCTGACCTTCTCCCGGGCCGACACGGGACGCGTCTGCAAGCAGCTGGATCTGCCCATCTGGATCGACCCGTCCAACGGCGACCGCCGCTACAGCCGCAACCGCATCCGGGCCGAGGTGCTGCCCGTGCTGGAGGAGCTCCATCCCGGGGCTGCCCAGCGCATCAGCGCCCAGGCCGAACGGCTGGTGGACGAAGTGGAATCCAACGACGCCCTGGTGGACCTGGCCCTGCAGGCCCTGGAGGCTGGGGGCTCAGGCCAGACCCTGCGGCGCCCCGAGCTGGTGCGACAGAACGCCGCCACCCAGCGCCAACTGCTGCACCGCTGGCTGGAGCGCCTCGGCGGCCAGACCCTGGCGGCCCGGCACCTGGAGGAGCTTCTGCCACGTCTGCAAGCCGGCCAGCCGCCTGGCACAACGGCGCTACGCGGAGGTTGGCAGCTCCAGTGGGATCGCTGCACACTGAGGCTGATTTCTCCTCCCACGCCGCCAGCCCAATGACCGCCTCGCCGGAGTCTCTGCAACAGCGCTACGAAGCCATCGAGCGGGTCTACAGCGAGCGTCAGTGGGACGACGTGGCCCTCCGGAGCGAAGAGCTGCTGCTGGAATTGCCGGACGACGCCAGCCATCCCCTGCGCCAGCGGCTGCAGCTGTTGCTGGGCCACACCTACCTCTACGGCTACCAAGACGCCGCCACCGCAACCGGCTTCTACAACCGGGTGAGAGCCGCCACCTCAGAAGCCGTTCTGCGGGACATCGCCGATCAAGGGCTGGAGCAGTGCGCCAACCAGGCCACGGAACCGACGCCCGCGACCACAATCGAGAGCAGCCTGTCGACGGCGGAACAACCCGCAGCAACAGGTGGTCAGGCCTTCCCGTTCAACCCCGAAGCAGTGAGCGCCACGCCCCAAGGGGGTGACGCGATGGCTGCCATGCCCTGGATGGAGCAACTGGGCGGCATCGATCCCGCAGCCGCCACGGGCACACCTATCTCCCCAGCAGAGCCAGCGCCCGTCCAGCCGTCAGCCATAGAAGCGTCCGCCATCGAACCAGTGGCTGTGGCGGAGCCAGTCAGCGTCGCCGAACCGAGGCCGGAACTGGTGGTCGAGGTGGTTGAAGAACCGGAGCTGATCGACGTGGCCCAGGCCGATCCCGCCCGGGCCGAGGAGCTGGAGGTCGCCATCAGCTCAGAGACCACCCACGAGCGGGTGGGTGGTTTCAGCCCCGAGGAGATTGCCGAGCTCTCCAAGGGGCTGCTGCGGGTGGTGATCCGCTGAGGCCGCGACCCAGCCCGGCTCAGCCGGCGGCGGCGGAGCGGCGGCGGCGGGTGCGGCCAGCGGGTTCGGGCTCGAGCTCCACAGATGCGGCAGCAGGAGCTGCGGCAACGGCCGGTGCCGGTGCCGAGGCAGGAGCGGTGGTGGCGGCTGGAGCCCCGACGGCAGCCAGCTGACGCTGGGGGGCCGGCGCCCGTCCACGCTCATCCCGGCCTGCATCCCGATCACGGCCTGCATCCCGACCGCCACCACGACCGCGGGGGGCCGGACGGCTGTCGGGCTCGGCGTCGGCCCGACCCTTGTAGGCCGGCGTGCCGGCGGGGGCGGGCTGCACCAGGCAGACGATCAGGGGTTCCACCTGCAGCTCACGGCGCAGGCGGCGCTGCAGACCCACCTCCACTTCACGCTGCACACCCACCCAGTCCACGTCAGGGGCCTTGCCACCGGTGTTGCGGCAGAGCTGGTTCCAGCGGTTCTCCAGCACCCAGCCGATTTCGCGCTCGGCCCACATCGAGAGCTTGCGGGCATCGGCCGTGGTCACCACACCGCGGATGTTCACCCGGGGCGGCGCCGCCATCACGCCATCGATGCTGATCACCGCCAGCAGGGTGATCACGCCGTCTTCCGCCAGCTGCTGACGCTCCTTCAGCACCCGGGCATCGACGATGCCGTTGCGGGAAGCATCCAGCAGTTCGATGCCCGCCTTGACCGGATCCCCCTTGGTGATCGAATCGGCGGTGAGTTGCACCACGTCGCCGTTGTCGATGATCAGAATGTTGTCGGCCGGCACGCCCATCGACTGGGCGGTCTTGCTGTGGGCCACGAGCATGCGGTGCTCGCCATGCACGGGCACAAAGTATTTGGGCTTGGCGAGGGCCAGCATCAGCGTCTGGTCTTCCTGGAAGC
>JBIIQK010000132.1:0-5106 GCA_044342135.1 Cyanobium sp. | reverse complement strand
GGCCACCGCCTTGCGCACATAGCCGTTGTCATCGCAGCCGAGCAGGGCCAGCAGCGGCTCCACCGCCAGGGGGCTGGGATTGCGACCCAGGGCGTACACGGCGCTCATCCGCAGGATCGGGCAGCTCTCCTCCAGCAGGGGCAACAGCAGCGGCAGGGCTCTGGGATCGCGGTGCTCGCAGAAAATCCTCAGCCCCTGCATGCGCTGGTCATGGCTGCCGCCATCCGCCCCCACCCGCAGCAGCTGCACGCCCAGGTCACACTCCGCCGCCACATCGGAAGCGCTCGGATCCTGGGTGTCCAGGTCATCGAGCGGATCGCCGAGCAGCTCCTGGGCCAGCTCCTGGGCCAGCACCTCGGGATCGAGGTAAAGCTCCTGGGGACTGTTGCCGAAAGGGCCGCTGGGGGGCTGCTCAGCTGGCGGCTGTTCGGGCTGCGGAGAAAGGCTCACAACGCTGTCTCAGCCGATCGGGGCAGGGGCAGCCATGTCGCCGGGCAGCCAGATGCGGGCACTCACCGCAAACAGCGCAAGCCCGAACAGCACCACGATGGCGGCTGGCAACAGGGTGGAGCGGAAGAATTGCACAGCCTTGGGGGAGAGCGGGCGCCTGCTCCCATCATCGCCCCTAGTGTTCGCCGATCTGCCCCCCTGTGATGGCCCCAACCCCCGGCACCTGGCGGCGCCTCACCGCGGTGGCCGCTGAGGGGGTAGCCAGCGGCACCCCCTACATGGTGGGCACCAAGCTGCTGCAGGGCTGGCTCACGGCCTCCGGGGTACCCCTCGGTCTGATCGGCCTGCTGGCCTACGCCGAGCTGCCTTACACCTTGAAAATGTTCTGGGCGCCGGCCCTGGACCGCTGGCCCATCCCCTGGCCCGACCGGCGGCGCGGCTGGCTGCTGGTGCTCCAGCTGCTGCTGGTCGGGGTCATCGGGGCGATGACCTTCCTACGCCCCAGCCAGGACCCGGCCCGCCTGACGGCAATCGGGGCCATGGCCCTGCTGCTGGCCTTTGTCAGCGCCACCCAGGACATCGTGGTGGACGCCTACCGCACCGACCTGCTGCCGGAACGGGAGCGGGGCGCCGGGGCTGCCGCCACCACCCTGGGCTACCGGGGGGCCATGCTCGCCATCGGAGCCGGTGGTTTCATCCTGGCGGGCCGTGCCGGCTGGCCCCTCGCCTTCGCCGGCTCGGCGGTGCTGATGCTGCTGGTGGTGCCCTTCACCCTCACGGCTCCGAAACTGCCGCCGATCCAGCACCAGGTCACCAGCCTGCGTCAGGCGGTGGCGGGACCGGCCCGGGAATTCCTGCACCGCACCGGCCGGGGCCGGGCCGTGATGCTGCTGGCCCTCGTGCTGCTCTACCGCTGGCCCGACGGCCTGCTGAATGTCATGGCCGTGCCCTTTCTGATCCAGAAGGGGTTTTCGCCGGAGGTGGTGGGCTCGGTGCTGGCCGGCTGGGGCATCGGTGCCACGATCGTGGGCACCATCCTCGGTGGGGTCCTGTTCGCCAGGCTGGGCATGAACCGCTCCCTGTGGGTCTTTGCCCTGGTCGGCGCGGCTGGCAACCTGTCGTATTGGGCCCTGGCCAGCTTCGACGGCGGCACGCCGGCCCTACTGATGGCGGTGGGCCTGGAAAACCTGGGAGGGGGGCTGGTGGGAGCGGCCTTCGTGGCCCTGTTGATGAGTCTCTGCAATCCCCGCTTCTCCGCCACCCAGTACGCCCTGCTCTCCGGGGTCTACGCCCTGAGCCGCTCGGTGCTCGCCGGCCAGGCTGGCTTCGTGGCCGAAGGGGTGGGCTGGAGCAGCTTTTTCCTGCTCACCGCAGCCTCCTCCCTGCCGGCCTTCCTGCTGATGGCCTGGCTGACGCCCTGGAACGGGGACGGCGCCAAGGGAGCCTTCGATCCCGCCAAAGACCCCACCTGAACCGGGCTCAGGCCGGCGCCAGACTGCCCTCCAGCCGCCGCCGCAGCTGGCCGCAGGCGGCATCGGCATCCAGGCCACGACTGGCGCGCACGCTCACGGCCACATGGCGGTCCTGCAGCGCCCGGCGGAAGGCCTCCACGGCCCCCGGGGCAGGCCGCTGAAACTCCTCCTCGGCAATGGGGTTGTAGGCGATCAAATTCACATGGCTCTGGAAGCCGCGCAGCAGCTGGGCCAGGGCCACGGCATGGCGCGGCTGGTCGTTGAGACCGCCGAGCAGGATGTACTCAAAGCTCACGCGACGGCCGGTGAGGGCCACGTAGCGGCGGCAATCGTCGAGCAAGGCCTCCAGCGGGTAGGCGTGGGCGGTGGGGATCAGCTCTTCACGCAAGCGTTGATCGGGCGCATGCAGGCTCACCGCCAGGGTGAACTGGGCCCGCCCCAGCCGCTCCAGGGCCCGCTCCGCCAGGGTGGGCAGGGTTTTGGGCACTCCGACGGTGCTCACCGTGATCTGGCGCTGGGCCATGCCCAGATCGGTGCAGAGGCAGTCGATCGTGGCCAACACCGCCTCGATGTTGAGCAGGGGTTCACCCATGCCCATGAACACCACGTGGCTGGGACGCTGGTCCATCACCTCGCGCACACTCAGCACCTGATCGACGATCTCGTGCACCGCCAGGGAGCGCTGCAGGCCGCCCTTGCCGGTGGCACAGAACCGACAGGCCATCGGGCAGCCCACCTGGCTGCTCACGCAGACCGTGAGCCGTCCTTCCGCCGGGATGCCGACGGTTTCGATGCTGAGGCCATCGTGGGTGCCCAGCAGCAGCTTGGTGGTGCCATCGCGGGCCACGCTGCGGTGCAGCTCCCGGGAGCGGCCCATCCAATCGCCGGCACCCGCCGGAGGCCGGGCTATGAGCTGGTCGCGGAAGGCCTTCGGCAGCACCGACACCGCCTCGAGGCTGCGGGCCCCCTTGGCATAGAGCCAGTCGTGGAGCTGGCGGCCGCGGAAAGCGGCCTGCCCGTGGGCCACGGCCCACTGCTCCAGGTCAGCCACCCCCATCCCCAGCAGGGGGGTGGCAGGCGCAGCCGGCTCGGCCGTCAAGGCCAGATCAGCAGCCCATGGCCGAGCTTCCACTCCACGGCCACGAGGGCGATGAAACCGAGCATGGCCAGACGGCCATTGAATAGTTCCGTGTGGGTGTGGAAGCCGTAGCGGGGCAGCCGGCGCTGGGGAACCGGCGTGTTGAGGCTGGTGCGGGTGGGGTTAGCCATGGGAAGGCCCTTCGGGGTGGCAGCGATCACTCATCGGTGAGCAGTCCTTCCTCCTGCAGACCCTCGAGGGCCGCCGGATCGGCAATCAGCTCCTCCTCCAGTCCCTCATCGATGGTGGGGCGGGTGAACGCCGCCAGCCCACTGGCACTGGCCTCAATGCCATGGCGGCTGCGGGTGGCCTCCAGATCGGCATCGGACGGATCATCGAGCACCGCCATCGATGCGGCCGGAGCCGGCATCTCCACGGTGTAGTCGGGGCGCAGATTCTGCATGCGGCGGTACCCCATGCCGTCTTCCTCAAGGATGTCGGGGTGGGGGCCCGCTTCAGCCCGCAGCTCCTCCTCGAAGCCGCTGAAGCCCGTGCCGGCCGGGATCAGGCGACCAATGATCACGTTCTCCTTGAGACCGCGCAGCCAGTCGCTCTTGCCTTCGATGGCGGCTTCGGTGAGCACCCGGGTGGTCTCCTGGAAGGAGGCCGCCGAGATGAAGCTGTCGGTGTTGAGCGAGGCCTTGGTGATGCCCAGCAGCACGGGGGTGAACTCGGCGGGGGCTCCACCGGTGATCGCCATGGCGCTGTTCACCTGCTCCACCTGACGCAGCTCGATCAGCTCACCGGGCAGCAGAGTGGTGTCCCCGGCGTCCTCGATGCGCACCTTGCTGGTCATCTGGCGCACGATCACTTCGATGTGCTTGTCGCTGATCGACACGCCCTGGCTCTTGTAGACGTTCTGCACCTCCGTCACCATCCGGAACTGCAGCTTGGAGATGGCCTCCTGGGCCGCCTCCATGGTGGGTTTACGGCTGCGCAGGTCTTCGAAGAAGCACTCCAGCAGCTCGTGGGGATTGATCGGGCCATCGGTGAGGGACTCACCGGCGCTGACCTGCTGGCCATCGCTCACCATGACGTTGCGGCCGAGCAGGATCGGGTACTCGGTGATGGCATCGTCGTGCTCGATCACCGAGACGGTGATGGAGTCGTCGTCTTCACCCTGCTTGATCTGCACGGTGCCGCTCTTGCGGCAGAGGATCGTGGATTCCCGCGGACGGCGGGCTTCCAGCAATTCCTCAATGCGGGGCAGACCCTGCACGATGTCACCGGTCTTCTGGCGCTCGAACACCAACAGGGCCAGGCCATCTCCGCGCTGCACCAGCTCGCCGTCGCGCACGTGTAGCACCGAGTCGGGCGACACCATGTAGGGGCGGCCCAGGCGGATGGTGATCGTGTTGCCCTTGATCGCCTCCACCTGACCGCAGCAGGGGGCCACGACACCCTGAGCCAGCTGGTCGCCATCAACGATGCGCTGGTCGACAGCAACCTCGGGTTTGGCCGAGCCCAGATCAATGGTGCGCGTGTCGCCATCGCGTTCCACGATCAGGCGGCGGATCGGTTCGCCATCCACCAGATCAGGCAGCTGGACGACGCCGTCCTCCTTGCAGAGGATCTGGGTGGTGGCCACCACGTCGCCGCGCTTCACCGCGGCCCCGTCTTCCACCTGCAGATCGGTATGGGTGGAGCCGTGGCTGGCGTCCGAGAGGGTGTCACGACGCACCAGCAGGGTCTCCAGGATCGTGAGCTGGAGGCGCTCGATCGTCTTGGCCCGCTTGTCGGCGACGGCCTCCACATCCACCGTCATCTGGGGGGTGGTGTCAAAGGTTTCCAGGATCAGCTGGGTGCGCAGCAACTCCACGCCATCGACACTCTTGATCAGTTCGCCGTCCTTGAAGGCCAGGCGCTGGGTGGCCTTGAGCCCCAGGGATGGGCCGCCGCTCTGCTTCACCGTGCCGAGTTCGGGCAGGTGGGCCGCATCGGGAATGGCGTACTCCTCCACCGGGCGCAGCAACAGGGCACCACCCTCCGGGGTCTCCACCGCCTCGACAAACACCATGGCCTCAGCCTTGAGACCCTTGGCGATCT
>JBIIQK010000131.1:0-5120 GCA_044342135.1 Cyanobium sp. | reverse complement strand
AAGCGCCGCAAGCGGGATGGCGAAGCCTGGTGAGCCAGGAGCTCCCTCCAGGCCCTGCGCTTGCCCCTGGGGACAACGGCGGGCCGCAAAGTCGCAGGCCGTGATCGCCGGCTTCTGCCAGCTGAGGGGAATCTCCAGCAGGTCGCGGCTCCCGGTGATGCCTTGCACCGCCAGCAACACCGCCACCAGCACATTGGCGCTCACATGCAACCGGCGCATGCGGGGTGAGCGCTGGATCTCCGGACGGGCCGCCATGGAGAAGAGCAGCAGGCCGACGAGCAGGGATCCACTCCAGTAATGGGACCCCCAGAACCCCGCACTGAAGGGGTTGTCACTGACGCGCCAGATCTCCGGTTGGCTGCCCAGGCCCAGCAGACCCGCCCAGAGCAACAGGGCAAAGGTGGCCCGCAGGGCGGGGTGACGCCCGTGCCACAGGGCCAGCAGGGCGAGCACGCAACCCAGGGCCACCAGCAACAGCAGCACCAGCCGCGGCGCTCCTCCGTTGAAGGTGGCAGCCGGATCGAACCAGCGGTTGAGAAAGGAGAACAGCAGCGCGATCAACACCGCCACCACCACCCCGGCCGTGAGCCAACGCCCATGGTCGGCATGCTCCTTCGGCACGGCCACCGGCTGCTTGCTCTGGCCGAGCCGCCGCTCCCGCGCCAGCAATCCAAGCCGGATCGTCGCCCCCACCACGGGGTAGACGAACAGGATGACCAGCACCGGATGCACCAGGGCCAACCAGTCGATCGGAGTCATGGTGCGGGATGCGCTCGGCTGGAGTCTGGCCAGAACGCCGCAGCCCGTCCACGGCCCCGACCCGGGCTCAGGGCAGCACGTCCGGCCAGCCCTGACGGATCAACAGCAGCGAAAAGTAGGGCTGCTCCTCAGCGGGCACCTCGGCCGCCGGCGCCAGCAGCTGATCCGGCCAGCCCACCCGCTGGGCGAACAGGCTGCCCGCCAGCAACCCCCGGGCCTCCAGCAGCGGCCGCACCCAGGACCAACGGTGACCGAGCTTGAGCAGGGCCAGCACCGTGCCCTCCCCGGCGGCGCGCTGCAGTAGGGCCTCCAGCTCCCCAGGGCCTTCGGGGGTGGGGCGGATCAGCAGGGCCTCCTGCTGCAGGGCCAGGGGCCAGCGGCCTGCAGCAGCAGCAGCAGCCACTGCGGTGATGCCCGGAATCACCGCCACCGGGCAGGTCGGATGGCGCTCCGCCAGGGCCAGCAGGGCATAGGAGGCACTGGCATACAGGGAGGCATCCCCCTCGCACAGCAGCACCACCGCCTGGCCGGCGGCCACCTCGGCGGCCAGGGCATCGGCGGCCCGGTGCCAGGCCTGCTGGCGCGGCTCGGCCTCCGCCACCATCGGAAAGACCAGCGGCAGGCGACGTTGCTCCGGGCGAATCCAGGGGGCGGCGATCCGGGCCGCCATCCCCTCCGCCTCGAGCCGGGCCACCGGATAGGCCACCACCGCCGCGGCCCCGATCGCCTGCACCGCCGCCATCGTGAGCAGCTGGGGATCCCCCGGCCCCACACCCACCAGGGTGAGACCCGCCACGGGTGTGGCACCGTCAATCGTCAGGTTCGAAGCCTCGGAAGCATCCTGTTTCTAGGCTGCCAACATCCCAACTGATCTGCCGCCGTGACTCTTCTGGCCATCCACCAGGGCCCGCCCAGCCAGGGGGACGCCGGCCTGCGGAGCAGCGACGGCCAGGCGATTCAGCGGGAGCTCGCCGAGCGGGGCATCGCCTTCCAGCGCTGGGAGGCCCAGGCCGTTTTGCCGGCCGAGGCCAGCCCGGAGCAGATCCTCGAGGCCTACGCCGAACAGGTGGCCCGGGTCCAGGCCGGCGGGGCCTACCCCACGGTGGATGCGATCCGGATGACGCCCGGCCACCCCGATCGCGACACCCTGCGCCAGAAATTTCTGGCGGAACACACCCACAGCGAAGACGAAGTGCGCTTCTTCGTGGAAGGGCGCGGCCTGTTCTGCCTGCACCTGGGCGACGAGGTGCTGCAGGTGCTCTGCGAGGCGGGGGACTGGATCGCCGTGCCCGCCGGCACCCGGCATTGGTTCGACATGGGGCCCGAACCCCACTTCTGTGCTCTGCGCTTCTTTGACAATCCCGAGGGCTGGGTGGCCCAGTTCACCGGCGACCCCATTGCCAGCAGCTACCCCCTGTTAGATCAACTCCTCGCCACGGGCAGAGCATGAACCCAGAGCTGGCCCTGTTCCGCATCGGCGCCACCATCGCCTGGGCCGATGGCACCCTCGAAGAACCGGAACGCCAACGGTTGCTTCAGGCCCTGACCGAAGCCAGCCGGCGTGAGCCAGGCCAGCAGGAGCAACTCGATCTCACCCTGGCCTCCTCCAGCCCCGACGCCCTTCCCCTCGCGCACCTGGACGCCCTGGTGGCAGCGCTGCCGTCGCAGCTGGAGCGGGAACGGGCCCTGAAACTGGCCTATGGCGTGATACGCGCCAGCCAACGGGAGGGGGACCACGGCAGCATCAACAGCCAGGAACACCAGGCCTATGACCGGCTGGTGACCCTGCTGGAACTCCCGGCCGATCAGGTGGCCAGGCTGGAAGGCAGCGTCGAGCTGGATCTGGCCCGGTCGGCGGGGAACCCGGTGGATCTGCTGGCCGGCAGCTTTGCCGGCCTGATTGGCTGGTGCTGATCAGCTGGGGCTGATTCGCTCGAACAGGCGACACCGTCAGAGCTCAGGGCCGCCACCAGCTGAAGGCGCCGACCAGTACAAAGGCCAACAGGGAACACCACTGAAAGCGGCGATCCATGCGGTTAATCCGCTCCATCACCATCGCCTGCTGATCGACGGCAGCGGCCGTGTAGAGATTTGTGCCCCAAACAAACAAGCCAAACAGGGTCATCGCGACCACATAGCTGCAGGCAAACAAATCATCAAGCAAGGTGGAATAGGGAAGTCTCGGCAAACTGCTGTGGTACGACTGCTGCAGAAAAATCAAAGTCAGCAGTGCGGTGGAAGGAATAGCCAAGCGCACATCACCCAGCGACCCCTCCACCGACGGCGCCATCAACACAATCGAGTTGACGATCATCAAGGGCAACACCCAATTGACCAGGGCCGACCACACATTGGATCGGTACACCATCTCCAGACGCATTTGCGCCATCACCGGCTGGAACCAACCCCCAAAGCGGGTGGTGGCACGGTGGAGATAGGGCTTGAAACTGGCCCCTCCCCGCTCATAGCCACTGAGCTCGCCAGACTCGCCGACCAGTGCCCCCATCGGCCGTTCCGGAATCATCCGGACGTCGGCATATTTGTTGGCCATCCATGGCTGGCCAGCCTGCAGGATGATCGGCAGGCTGAGGGAGTCGAAGGGATCGCGGCGAAAACTGATGCTGTCGTCGTAGAAGCGACTGGAAAAGGTATAAAGCTGATAGTGGCGCCCGCCGGATAGCGGTATGGGCGAGGGCGTGGCCACCTCAAAGGTTGAGTCCCAGGTTTCAATCCGGTTGAGCATTCTCACCAGATCCAGTGGAGTGGTGGCGTGGGTGGTCATCAACTCCTGCACGGAGGCAGGCCACACCAGCCAGAACTGACCATCCGCCGTGAAGGTGCGGGAGTTGAGATTCAACTCATAGATCTGATCCACATGGATGCCACAGCTGATGGTGGGGTGCTCGCGCACGAGCCGCTCGCTCACCACCACCGGCTGCAGCTTGGCCTGGTGCTTGCCGGCCTCGGACCCCCACAGGCTGATCCAGGCGATCAGCGCCAACAGCAGGACCAGCCCCCAGACCCAACGCCAGCGCAGAGAACGGATCAGACCCAGCGAGATCCGATGGACCCCGACACACTGCGGCCACTCTGACAACGGCGCCTTCAGATGGCATCGACCCCCACGGAATGCATGCGCACCTGGTCAGCGGCGGCGAGCTCCCCGGTAAGGGCCTCCACTTCCACCCCCGCCAACTCCTGCAGCCGCGCCACCGTGGCCTCCCGCCCGTAGCGCTCTTCGGCCAACAGCCAATAGAGGCCGAAATGGCGGGCTTCGCTGGCCAGCAGCACGCCATAGAGCGCCCGCAGCTCGTCGTCGGGGCTGTGGGCCGCCAGCAGGGCCATGCGCTCATGGCTACGGGCCTCAATCAGGCCGGCCACCAGGAAGGAATCGAGCATCCGCTGGGGTTCCGCCTTGCGAACCGCCCCACTGAGCTGGGCGCCATAGCCAGGGGCGGGCAGCGACCTGAGGGCGATGCCGCGCCGCTGCAGCAGCTGCAACACCAGCTCAAAGTGCTCAAGCTCCTCCCGGGCCAGGGGGCTCAGGGCCGCCCCCAACCCCGCATCGGAGGGGTAGCGGAACATCAGCTGCAGGGCCACACCGGCCGCCTTGCGCTCGCAGTGGGCGTGGTCAATCAGCACCAGATCGGGCCGTGCGTTGGCCTGCTCCAGCCAGCTGGCGCCGCTCGGGGCCGCCAGCCACTTCACCCGCGCCGTGGGGTTCTCGAGCAGGGCCGTCATCGCAGGGCGCGCAGATGGCTCACCAGCCCCTGCAGGGCCAGGCCGTAGCTGGCGGGTCCGAAGCCGCAGATCACCCCGAGGGCCTTGTCCGCCAGATAGGAGTGATGACGAAACGGCTCGCGGGCGTGCACGTTGCTCAAGTGCAGCTCCACAAACGGAATCGCCACCCCCAGCAGGGCATCGCGCAGGGCGATCGAGCTGTGGGTGAAGGCGCCGGCATTGATCAGCAGGCCGTCGGCCTGGCCCCGGGCCGCGTGGATACGATCTACCAGGGCACCTTCGTGGTTGCTCTGGAAGCACTCCAGCTCCACCCCGAGCTCACCGGCCTGGCGCGCCAGATCCGCTTCGATCTGGGCGAGGGTCTGGGCGCCGTA
This sequence comes from Cyanobium sp., assembly GCA_044342135.1. GTDB lineage: Bacteria > Cyanobacteriota > Cyanobacteriia > PCC-6307 > Cyanobiaceae > Cyanobium_A. The sequence continues at coordinate 246 of JBIIQK010000131.1, read as the reverse complement.
GAGGCCCGGCTCCCGCTGGCCCAGCAGGTTGAGATTGGGACCGTTCAGCAGCAGCAGGCGCATCGGAACCGCGGCGATCCGGTCTCCACTGCGGCGATCGTAGGCAGCGGTGCCAGGAGCGGAACCCTCGGCTGGTAAGTTCTTCGGGTGTGGTTCGGGTCGGTGCCCGAGTGGTTAATGGGGGCGGACTGTAAATCCGCTGGCTCTGCCTACGTTGGTTCAAATCCAACCCGGCCCACCTTCCAC
>JBIIQK010000130.1:0-5123 GCA_044342135.1 Cyanobium sp. | reverse complement strand
GGCGCCTGGGGAGCCCTGATTGTGGGTGTGATCGGCTACGTGATCGTGGCCCTGTGGACCGTGGTGGGCCTCACCCGCGGTGCCTGGCTGAGCCTGGAGGGCCGCAAGCCCTGCTTCGCCGACTTCACCCGCTGGGACCGTCCCGCCAGCGCCCGACTGCTGGGCTCCCTGATCCTGCTGTCCATTCTGGTGGCCGTGGCCGGCGCCATCGCGGCCCTGATCGGCGCCGGGCTGGGCATGGTCAACCAGGCCCTCGCGGTGATCCCGATGATCGTGGTGGCCATCTTCTTCATCTGGCTGCTGGTCACCCAGAAGTTCCTGATCCAGGTGGCGCTGCTGGGCACCTCCCAGCCCACCAACACGATCGGCTCTGGGGTCAACGTGGTGAACCCCAGCTGGTGGATGGTGCTGTGGCTGGGCATCGTCGAGGGCGTCATCCACACCATCGGTGGCTTGTTCAGCTACGGCGGCCTGCTGGTGGTGGTGCCGCTGGTGCTGTGCATCTCCACGGCCGCCTTCCGCCAGCTGTTCGGCGCCGAAGACCGCACAGGCCTGCTGCGCTGACGCGACCTGCAGACAGACAACCCAATGGTGGAGCTCTTTCACGCTGCCCCGTCGTACTACTCGATGGTCGCAAGGCTTGCCCTGGCGGAAGCGCAGATCCCTTACTCCAGCCGTCTGCTCGACATCCACCTGGCCAAGCAACAGTTCAGTGCCGCCTACCGACAGCTGAATCCGCACATGACGGTGCCGACCCTGCGCGGACCCGATCTGCTGCTCACCGACAGCTCCGACATCTTGCGCTACGCGGCCGAGCACACCAACACGTCCTGGGCCGACGCAGAGCCCCAGCTGCAACCCGACATCCAAGCGGCAGTGGATGGCCACTACGCAATCTCGATCGAGACCCTCACCTTCAGCAAACTGCTCGTCGGTAAACCGTGGCTCAAGCCGCTACTCACCAACGTGCTGTCGGGCCTGGTGAAGAAGCTGGAGCACCAAGCCGCTTGCTCAGCCGCCGATGCAGACGTACTGCTCGCCAAGGCTGAACAAAATCGCCAACGCCTGACCACGCTGATGGCAACCCCAGCCACCCAGACCCTTGACACCATGCGGGAGCAGGTGGCCACCTATCTCAACAGCCTGCCGGCGCCGGAACCATCTGGCTGGCTGTTCGGCGAGCGGGTCAGCCGGGCCGACGTAGTGGTTGGGGTGCTCTGCGGCCGACTGACCATGGCAGGGGAGCTGGGGCTCCTGCAACGCAGCGATTTGCAGAACTGGTGGCAGCAATTCCAGCAGCGTCCGGCCTTTGGGGCCGCCGACATATGGACCCGCTTTCACCGCCGCGCCTTTGTGGCCGCCGTCCTACAGGCGCGCCACACGTCAATCGCGATCTAAGTCCGGGGCAACGGATGCGCTGAGCCGCCGCGCAATCCGCAAGCGGGCGCTGCGGCTGCGGGGATTGGCCTCGGCTTCCTCAGGGGTCGCCTGGATCGCCTTGCGGGTCACCCGTTCCAGCCGCTCGTCAGCGAGAAAGGCCGTCTTCACCCGACGGTCTTCGAGCGAGTGGAAGCTGATGATCGCCAGCAAGCCCCCCGGCACCAACCAGTCGGGGGCGTTGAGCAACAACCTGTCCAACACGCCCAGTTCGTCGTTGACGGCAATGCGCAGGGCCTGAAACGTGCGCGTGGCCGGGTGGATGCGACCCCGACGCGCCGCCGGCGGGTAGCAACCGGCCACCACATAGGCCAGCTCGGCCGTATCCCGCCGGACCCAAGGCCCCTGCTCCTTGATCTTCCGCGCGATCCGCCGCGATAGCCGCTCCTCGCCATAGCCATAGATCAAGTCAGCCAGTTCCGTCTCCTCCAGGCGATCCATCAACGCCCCGGCGGTCTCGCCGGCCGTGGGATTCATGCGCATGTCGAGCGGGCCGGCCAGCCGGAAACTGAAGCCCCGCTCCGCACCATCCAACTGAGGGCTGCTCACCCCCAGGTCGGCCAGCACGGCCACGGCGGGCTCGCTGGGCGCGTAGGTGGCGAAGTTGGTGGCCACGATCGAGACCCGATCTCCAAACGGGGCGAGACGCTCGGCGGCGGCGGCACGGGCGCTCGGATCCTGGTCCAGCCCCACCACACGCAAGCCGGGATGGGCCTGCAGCAGCAGGGCGCTATGGCCGCCGCCGCCGAGGGTGCAATCGATCAGCGTGCCGCCACCACCGGGCCGCGCAGCCAGCAGCGCCCCCAACGCGGCAAAGCCAGCCACCACCGGCTCGGCCAGCACAGGCACATGGGCAAATCCAGGACAATCGGCCATGGCTCGCCCTAACGCCGGCGGTGGGGGGAGGCCCAGCGGGCCAGCCTCTCCCCCAGAACCCCGCACTGGCGCTGCCACCAGGTTTCGGAGTTCCGGAAGCGGCAGCACAGAGCGGGCAGGTCCTGCGCCAGCTCCGGATGGCCCAGGGCCTGGAGGAGGGTGTGAAGCGTCCCCAGCTCCTGTCCAGCCCCTTCGCCATCCGCCGCCGCAAAGAGGCAGAAACAGCGGCCGATCTCCAGGCGCTGGCTGGGCGTCTCCAGGGCGGCGAGGCTGGTGGCGATGCGGCGCAGGTCGGGGCTGCCCTGAAGACTGATGCCCTGGCGTTGCTGGTCGGAGAGATTCAACCGGGCCAGGCAACTGGCGTAGAGCTCCCATTCCTCCTGCTCGAAGCTGCCATCGGCGAGGCTGACGGCCAGGGCTCCCTGCACAATCGCCAGCCCCAGGGAGCTGTCCTCCAGGGAGGAGGGCATGGCAGCCACCAGGCTGTCGACCAGCTGATCGCGAACCCGGGCGGCGCGCTGGCGGCGGGAGGCCAACAGCCAGTGCGCCAGGCCCCCTGCAGGCCGTCCCAGCAACCGTTGCAACAGGGATAGCCGGGGCCTGCCCATGGATCCAGCCGCGGCTCAGAGCGTCAGATCAGCCTAGGAGCCGGGCTGGGGTCTGGATTTCACTCCGCAGCACCAAGACGGCCGGATCTCTTTCCTAAGATCCCGGCAACGCTTTGCAGGCCTCGGCCCCATGACGCAGCTGGAGACGCGCACGGAGCCGATGGTGGTCAACTTCGGCCCCCACCACCCCTCCATGCACGGGGTGCTGCGGCTGGTGGTGACCCTCGACGGCGAGGACGTGGTGGATTGCGAGCCGGTGATCGGCTATCTCCACCGCGGCATGGAGAAGATCGCCGAGAACCGCACGAACGTGATGTTCGTGCCCTACGTGAGCCGCATGGACTACGCGGCGGGCATGTTCTACGAGGCGATCGTGGTGAATGCCCCCGAACGACTGGCCAATGTGCCGGTGCCGAAGCGGGCCAGCTACATCCGCGTGCTGATGCTGGAACTCAACCGCATCGCCAACCACCTGCTCTGGCTTGGCCCCTTCCTGGCCGACGTGGGCGCCCAGACGCCGTTTTTCTACATCTTCCGCGAGCGGGAGATGATCTACGACCTGTGGGAAGCGGCCACCGGGCAGCGCCTGATCAACAACAACTACTTCCGCATCGGCGGTGTGGCCGCCGACCTGCCCTACGGCTGGCTGGAGAAGTGCCTCGACTTCTGCGACTGGTTTGGGCCCAAGATCGATGAATACGAAAAGCTGATCACCAACAACCCGATCTTCCGCCGCCGGATCGAAGGGCTGGGCGTGATCACCAAGGAGATGGCGATCAACTGGAGCCTCTCCGGCCCGATGCTGCGCGCCTCAGGCGTGCCCTGGGACCTGCGCAAGGTGGATCACTACGAGTGCTACGACGACTTCGACTGGGACGTGGCCTGCGAACAGGAAGGCGACTGCTATGCCCGCTACCGGGTGCGGGTGCAGGAGATGCGCGAGTCCCTCAAAATCCTGCGCCAGGCCTGCGCCATGATTCCTGGAGGCCCCACCGAAAACCTCGAAGCCCAGCGGATGGCCGAGGGCAAGGGAGGCCCCTCGTCGGCCTTCGATTTCCAGTACGTGGCCAAGAAGGTGGCCCCCACCTTCAAGATCCCCAGCGGTGAGCTCTACACCCGGCTCGAATCGGGCAAGGGCGAAATCGGCGTGTACCTCCAGGGCAACGACGACGTCACCCCCTGGCGCTTCAAGATCCGCGCCGCCGACTCCAACAACCTGCAGATCCTGCCCCACATCCTCAAGGGGGCCAAGGTGGCCGACATCATGGCGATCCTCGGCTCGATCGACGTGATCATGGGCTCGGTTGACCGCTGATCCGAGCTCCTGGTTGCTGCTCTGCCGCACGGTCCGCTTCGGGGACACCGACGCGGCCGGAGTGATGCACTTCCACCAGCTGCTGCGCTGGTGCCACGAGGCCTATGAAGAGAGCCTGGAGCGTTTCGGACTCGCGGCTGCCGAGATCTTCCCCACACCCGGCCAGAGACCCGAGGTGGCCCTGCCGATCGTCCATTGCAGCGCCGATTTCCTGGCACCCCTGGCCTGCGGCGACCCCCTGGCGATCCAACTGGAGCCCCGCCGCCTCGATCCTGGAGCCTTTGAGGTGCACTACGGCTTCCGCCGTGGCGACAAGCAGGTAGCCCGGGGCCTCACCCGGCATCTGGCCATCAGCGCCGCCAGCCGCCAGCGCTGCCCCCTGCCAGCCGCCATCCAACGCTGGCTGGAGGCCTCGAGCCTGGGCCAGGGCATTCAGCCCCTCTAGGGCCGGCGGAACACGTACAGCAGCGCCGCCAGCTGGAGCGGCAACAGGGCTGCCATCAGGGCCAAGGGATGCAGGCCCTCCTGGGGCATGGCGGCACCAGCCGTGACACTCAGGACGGCCGCCGCCAGCAGGGGCGCCAAGCTGGTCAGTCGCGCGGTGGTCATGACTGGATCAGAACCAGTCCTTCTGACCATCCAGGTACTGGGCCTGGAATTCAGCGTCCGTTTTGGTGAGGTAAATGATCCCCTCGATCAACCCAATCACCCCCATCACGAAACTGGCGAGGCCACAGGTGACCACACCACCCGCCAGGGACACCACCAACATGATGATGGCCGGTTTGTTGTACCCCAGCACAAACTTGTGCACGCCGAAGGCGCCCAGAAAGATGCCGGTGAGCCCCGCCGCCAGCTTCTTGTTGCTGATTTCGGTGTCAGAAAGC
>JBIIQK010000129.1:0-5198 GCA_044342135.1 Cyanobium sp. | reverse complement strand
ATATCGATCGGGTGGCCAAGGAAGGGGCCAAGTTCATCCACTACTACGCCGAGCAGAGTTGCACCGCGGGTCGCGCCGCCTTCATCACCGGCCAGAGCGTGTACCGCACGGGCCTCTCCAAGGTGGGCCTGCCCGGTGCTGAGCAGGGCTTTAAGGATGAAGACCCCACGATCGCCGAGCTGCTCAAGCCCCAGGGCTACCGCACGGGCCAGTTCGGCAAGAACCACTTCGGAGACCGTGACGAGCATCTGCCCACGATGCACGGCTTCGATGAGTTCTTCGGCAATCTTTATCACCTCAACGCCGAGGAAGAGCCCGAGCTGCGCGATTACCCCAAGGAAGACGATCCCGAGTTCCCCAATTTCCGCAAGCGCTTTGCCCCCCGCGGCGTGTTGCACTGCTGGGCGAATGGCGATGGCACCCAGCGGATCGAGAGCACCGGCCCGCTCACCCGCAAGCGGATGGAGACGGCCGACGACGAATTCATGGCGGAGGCCAAACGCTTCATCCGGGATGCGGTGGCTTCCGGGGAGCCGTTCTTCGTGTGGTTCAACACCACCCACATGCACTTCCGCACCTATGCCCGTCCCCAGGACATCGGCCGCTCCGGGCGCTGGCAGTCGGAATATCACGACGTGATGATCTATCACGACGAGTGCATCGGTGAGATGCTCAACTTGCTCGATGAGCTGGGCGTCACCGACGACACCATCGTGATGTACGGCACCGATAACGGGCCCCACATGAACAGCTGGCCCGATGCCGGCATGACCCCCTTCCGCAGCGAAAAGAACACCAACTGGGAGGGGGCCTTCCGGGTGCCCGCCCTCGTGCGCTGGCCCGGCAAGATCCCCGCGGGTACCAACATCACCGGCCTCTGCAGCCATCTCGACTGGTTGCCCACCCTGCTGGCGGCAGCCGGCGAGCCCGAGATCAAGCAGAAGCTCCTGACGGGCTATCAGGTGGGGAACAAGACCTTCCGCATCCACCTGGATGGCTACAACATGCTCGACTACTGGACGGGCAAAACGGACAAGAGCCCCCGCAAGGAGTTCTTCTACTTCTCCGACGACGGCGACCTGGTGGGCCTGCGCTACGACAACTGGAAGTTCGTGTTCAAGGAGCAGCGTGAGCAGGGCACCTGTCAGATCTGGGCCGAGCCCTTTGTGGAGCTGCGGGTGCCCAAGATCTTCAACCTGCTCACCGACCCCTACGAGCGGGCCGACATCACCTCCAATACCTACTGGGACTGGATGTTCGATCACGTGTTCATGCTCGTGCCGGCCCAGACCTACGTGGGTGAGTTCCTGAAGACGTTCGTGGAGTATCCGCCGCGCCAGAAGGCGGCCAGCTTCTCGCTGGAGCGGGTGATGGAGAAACTGGAGCAAGCAGCCAGCGGCGCCGCCTGATCCATGTCGAGCAAGCCTCCCGGACGACCACCAGCCCCCGGCATGGTGTGGATTCCGGGGGGCTCTTTTCTGATGGGCTCCGATCACCATTACCCCGAGGAGGCCCCTGCCCACCAGGTGGAGATCGCGGGCTTCTGGATCGATCGGGCTCCGGTCACCAACACCCAGTTTCAGAAATTTGTGAAGGCCACGGGGCATCAGACGGTGGCGGAGCGGCCGGCTGATCCGGCGCTCTATCCCGGTGCCCGTGCCGAGCAGCTGCTCCCCGCCTCCATTGTGTTTGTGCCGCCGCCGGGCCCCGTGCCGCAGGGCAATCACTACAGCTGGTGGCAATACATCCCTGGTGCCAACTGGCGGCACCCCGAAGGCCCCGGCAGCTCGATCAAGGGCCGCGACCAACACCCGGTGGTGCACATCGCCCACGCCGATGCGGAGGCCTATGCCACCTGGATTGGCAAGCAGCTGCCCTGCGAAGCTGAGTGGGAGTGGGCCGCCTGGGGCGGCAGCCACAAGGGTGAGTTTGTCTGGGGGGATGAGCTGCATCCCGGTGGGTTGCCGGTGGCCAACACCTTCCAGGGCGACTTCCCCCATCACAACAACCGTCTGGATGGCTACGAGCGCACCTCACCGGTGGGAGCCTTCCCGCCCAACGGCTACGGCCTGGTCGACATGATCGGCAACGTGTGGGAATGGACCGACAGCTGGTATGGCCCCCATGGCGATCCGGTTGCGGTGGAGCCGGATTCCTCCGGCTGCTGTGCCGCGGCTGAAGCGGCCTCTCAGCATGCAGCCCGCGAGGCCAGCATCGACGCCCAGTCGCAGCATGGCGCCATGCCCCGCAAGGTGGTGAAGGGGGGCTCCTACCTCTGTGCGCCCAGCTATTGCCGCCGGTACCGGCCCCCGGCCCGCATGGCCCAGGGCATCGACACCTCTACGGGGCACATGGGCTTTCGCTGCGTTGTGAGGCCGCCCGCATGAGGCGAGCCAATAGTGAGGCCGTCGGTGATGGCTTGGGCAGGGGGCTTGGCCTGAGGGCAAGCTTGTTGGGGGTGAGCCTTGTGGGTCTGAGCCTGGTGCTCGGTCCGGCTTCAGGCCTGGCCCACGTGGCCTCCAGCTCCGACCCGCTGCCCTCCTGGCTGGATGGCACCAGCAAACGGGCCATCCGGCGCTTCGTTGAGCAGGCCAGCGGCCTTGATCCGCGGGGCGGCGGTGCCATTCCCGTGAGCGAACGCATTGCCGTCTTTGACAACGACGGCACCCTCTGGAGCGAGCAGCCGCTCTATATCCCCTTCCTGTTTTGCATCGATCGCCTCCGCCAGCTGGCCCCTGCCCATCCCCATTGGCGCACGCAGGAACCCTATGCCTCAGCCCTGCGGGGTGACCTGGACTCCCTGCTGCGTCAGGGCAGTGCCGCTTTGGGCCCTTTGCTGGTGGCCAGTTCCTCGGGCCTGACCACGGAGGCGTTCAGGGAGGAGGTGCGCCGTTGGATCCAAACCGCTCGCCACCCCACGACGGGCCGGCCCTACACCGCCATGGTTTATCAGCCCATGCTGGAGCTGCTCGCCTACCTGCGTGCCCATGGGTTTCGCACCTACATCGTCTCGGGAGGCGACGTGGCGTTCATGCGTCCCTGGAGTGAAAGCGTGTACGGGGTTCCGCCTGAGCAGGTGATCGGTAGCCGTCTCAAGCTCGCCTACCGGGAGACTGACGGGGCTCCGGTGCTGGAGCGGTTGCCCGTGATTGAGGCCCTGGTGGACGGACCTGGGAAACCGGTGGCGATCGAGCAGATCATTGGTCGACGGCCTGTGGCCGCCTTTGGCAACTCCGACGGCGATCGTCAGATGCTCGCCTGGACCATGGCGGGCCATCGCCACCGCTTTGCCCTGCTGGTGCATCACACCGATTGTCGGCGCGAGTGGGCCTACGACCGCCAATCGACGATCGGACGCCTCAACCTCGCGCTCGACCAGGCCAGGCGCGAGGGCTGGACCGTCGTTGATATGGCTCGGGAATGGCGCGTGATCCACCCGCCGCCGAATGGATCCCGCTGAAGCCGCAGCCGATCAGAGCTGACGACGATCGAGCGCGTCGGCCAGGCGAGTGGCTGCTGCAGCCAGTTGGGCCTGGGGATCGGGTGCCGCGACGGCCCGTTCGCTGCGTTTGAGGGCTTCGATGCTGCGCACGATCAGGAAGACCACCAAGGCAATGACCAGGAAATTGATCAGGGCCACAATCACAGCCCCCGCGGGCCAGGCACTGATGGCCGACACGTTCGCCGCTTTCAGGGCTGGTGCGAGCAGGGAGGTCATCACCAGGCTCACCAGGGCATCCACCACTTTGCCGAAGGCGCCGCCAATCACGACAGCAACAGCCAGATCGACCACATTGCCCTGCTGGATGAAGGCTTTGAAGTCGGAGAAGAACGAGGAACGACGCGTCATGGGGATCAGAAGAAGAATTTCAAGCCGATTTCAAAGCCATTCTGATAGCTGCTGAAGCCGCTGTCTGGCGTGTCACCATTGTTGTAATCAAGCCCGAGATAGCGCCAGGAGATGTTCAGGTCTGTGTTGTTGCCGATCGCGTAGCCAAGGCCGATCTGGGCATTGCCTGAGAGATCATCGGATCCGCTCAGGTTGAAGCCGCCGATGTCGGCACGGGCAAAAGCCCGCAGGCGTGGCGATAGAAACATCGTGGCCTGCGTACCGATCAGGGGTTGCACCCAGGTGCGACCAAAGCTGCCTTCCCGTTGAAAACTGTGCACATTTACCACATTCACCTGGGCTGAAACATCCAGCTGGGCATCGATGATCCGGATCCCGGCGTAGGGGATCACACTGAATTGCCCGGGTTGGCCCACGGCCGTTTCCCGATCGCCGAAGCGGTAACGCAGGGCCAGGTCGTAGATGCCCTGGACCGCCGACACTTCAGCCTGCCCGGTGAAAATTCCCCGCTGCCCTGTGGTGGCGTTGGTTTGCCCCAGCTTCACGTAGCTCAGATCGGTGAGGAGTCCGATGCGGTCTTTTTCAAGGCTGCCCCGGATTGAGGTTGCCCACTTCAACTTTGAGAGGACATCACCGAGGCTCAAATCCGTATCCGTGGTGAAGCTTGTGTTGCCGACTGGAATGGTGGTGGTTCCGATGCTCCGGATTGGCCCAAACCCATACAGCTCGACAGTGCCAGCCCAGGGGCTGGCTGGTGTGGAAGCTGGGGTTGGGGCTGGGGTCTTCTCACTCGAGGGGGGCTCACTGGCCTCCGGGCCCTGCTGAGCCTGTGCCCCCAGATCCAGGCTTCCCAGAAGCAAGACGCCGATCAGGGAAGGAATGGCTCTGGCCCGATGCATTGGCTGATCACGAGGACGCTGCATATCATCCCGTTCTCGCGTTGTATCGCCACGCCAATTGAATGATTGTTGTTGATTCGCGGATGCGCTCGGGTGGGGATCTGCACGTCAGGCAAACTCCTGCACGTTTTGCCAATGATTAACCCATAAAAAAGGACCTGTCGCAGCAACTGCGGCAGGTCCTGGTTTCCGCTTGAGGGGCGTTAGCTAGCTCAGACCGAGCCGTAGGCCACCTGGCAAGCCGCATTGAGCAGTTCCGCCTCCGAAGCGTTGCTCGGCTCCTGCCCGTTGATGGTGCCCTGGTTGCAGTTGGCCGTGAGTTGGTAGTCGTCACCGTTGGCTTGAACCACAAAACTCACCGAATCGCTACTGGAGGGTTGAACCGTTCCGTAGAGCAACTGGTAGTTGGTGTTGGGCACCACGATGTAGGAGTTGTGATCATCCACGGC
>JBIIQK010000128.1:0-5233 GCA_044342135.1 Cyanobium sp. | reverse complement strand
GATTACGGCGAAGTGATCGTGCACGTGCTCACCCCCAGCGAACGCACCTATTACGACCTCGAATCCTTCTGGGGCCACGGTGAACAGGTGCGCTTCGTAAGCTCAACTCCCGCCGTCACCCCCTGAGATCCATGCCGTGCCCGGTGCCGCCCGAGCAACGGCCCCTGAGGGAATACGAGCAGTTGCTCGAGTCGTGGTTCTTTGTCTGGCCGGCCCACACCTTGGGAGGCCTGCTCCGCCCCCTGGCCACCAGCTGGCTGCTGCTGCTGCCCCTCACGGTGTTGGTGGCCAGTGGCAGCTGGGTGATGCGTCACCACCCGGTGCAGCTGGTGCTCGCCGGCATGGTGGCCGCCGTGGCCTTGCCAATCCTGCTGCTGGTGCGTCAGTGGCTGGGCTGGAACTACGTGCATCGGCGCCTGATCTCCGAGCGGGTGGAGTACGAGGAATCGGGCTGGTATGACGGCCAGGTGTGGGAAAAACCCCTCCCCTGGCGCCAACAGGACCTGCTCGTGGCCCAGCACCAGGTGCAGCCCGTGCTGCGGCGGCTGCAGCAGGGTGCGGCGCTGGCGGTAATCCTGGCCCTGGTGGGGGCGAGCCTCTGTCAGGCTCTCTGAGATCGGTTCCCGGGCTCCTGTGACCCTGTCCTCCAGTTTTGGTGGCACCGCCCGTGGAGGCGTCCCTCCCCTGGAGGTGCGTCTGCTGCGCAACGGCATCGTCGAATCCCGCCATCGGGTGCATGCGGTGGTGGGCGACGGCCGGGGCCGGGTGTTGATGAGGGCGGGGGATCCCCAGCAGCTGAGTTTTGTGCGCTCGGCCCTCAAACCCTTCCAGGCCACCGTGTTTGTGGGCAGCGGCGCGGCCGACCACTGCAACTGCGGCGAGCGGGGACTGGCCATCGCCTGCGCCAGCCACGACGGCACAGCCATGCATGCCCGCGAGGCCTTCAAGCTGCTCTGGGGCGCCGAGATCGAGGCCGAACAGCTGCAGTGCCCCGTGCCCGAGTGCGGCAGCAGCCCCCTGGAGCACAACTGCTCCGGCAAGCACGCCGCCTTCCTCGCCACCTGCCGCCAGCTGGGCTGGAGTCGGGAGAGCTACCTGCAGAAAGAGCACCCCCTGCAGCAGGAGGTGCTGAAACGGGTGGGCGATCTACTGGCCCTGCCCCCCGCCGAGCTGCTCACCGCCCGGGACGACTGCGGCGCCCCCACCCTGCAGCTGCAACTGGCCCAGATGGCCCTGCTCTACGCCCATCTGGGGGCCGGTAGCCAGGCCGATCTGGAGCGGCTGAGCCGGGCGATGCTGGCCCATCCCGAGCTGGTGGCCGGCGAGGGACGCTTCGACACCGAACTGATGCGCCGCGGTCACGGCCAGGTGCTCAGCAAGGGCGGCGCCGAGGGCATCCAGTGCCTCAGCCGCGTCGGGGAGGGCCTGGGGGTCGCGATCAAGGTGGAGGACGGCTCCGCCCGCGCCAAACATGCCGTTGCCCTGCACCTGCTGGAGCAGCTCGACTGGCTCACGCCGATGACCCTGGAGGAGCTGCGCGGCAGCTTCCTGCATCCGGCCCCCCATCTCAAGCTGGAGGTGATCGGGGAGCTGCGCTTCGACTGACCACCCTGGCGGGGCACTCTGACTGGTATGGTTGGGAAGTCGACGCGGGGTAGAGCAGTCTGGTAGCTCGTCGGGCTCATAACCCGAAGGTCGCGAGTTCAAATCTCGCCCCCGCCACCACATCCCCGAAACCCCGGCAGCCCCCTGTCGGGGTTTCGTTGTTCTGGGCCCGCAGCCGTGGCCGATCCCCGTCCCTTGCGCTCCCCGGCGATGCCAGCCCAGGCGATGGCCCCTTTTCCCACCGCGTTCCAACCCGACGCGATCGTGGTGGGCTCCGGCGCCACCGGCGGCGTGGCGGCGATGGTGCTGGCCGAGGCAGGCCTGAAGGTGCTGGTGCTGGAGGCCGGCCCGGATCTCTCGGCCCGCCAGGCCTTCGGCAGCGAACCGCTGAACACGGCTCGCCGGCTGGCCAACATCTCCAGTGGCAAGCAGCGGCTGCAGCGCCACCACCCGGGGTTCTGGAAACACAACCCCAACCTGTTCGTCGATGAGCGACGCAACCCCTACTCCACCCCCGACGATGCCCCCTTCCTGTGGAGCCGCGGGCGCCAGGTGGGGGGCAAGAGCCTCACCTGGGGCGGCATCACCCTGCGCCTCTCCGACCACGAGTTCCAGGCGGCCCAGCGGGACGGCCAGGGGCCCGGCTGGCCGATCCGCCACGCCGACCTGGACCCCTACTACACCCGGCTGGAGCAGCTGCTGGGGGTGCACGGGGCCTGCGATGGGCTGGCCCAGCTGCCCGACGGCCACCTGCTGCCACCGCTGCCCTTCACGCCCGGAGAACGGCACCTCCAGGGCCGGATCGGCGACGCGCTCAACCTGCCCCTGATCCATTCCCGCGGCTTCAACCTGCACCGGGGGCCCGGCTGGCCCCGCTCCGCCAGCCAGGGATCCACCCTGGCCCGGGCCCTCGCCACCGGCCGCACCCAGGTGCGCAGCCATGCTGTGGTGAGCCATCTGTTGCTCGACGGCGAGAGGGCCCGTGGGGTCGTGGTGGTGAATGGCTCCACGGGCTCCCAGGAGCGGATCGAGGCCCCCCTGGTGGTGCTCTGCGCCTCCACCATCGAAACCCTGCGGATCCTGCTGTACTCAAGCGCCGCCCACCGGGCCGGTGGCCTGGCCGACCCCTCCGGCAGCCTGGGCCGCTACCTGATGGATCACATCTCCAGCAGCCGCTTCTTTTCAATCCCCGGAATCGAAGCCCTCCGCGAAGCGGCGGAGCTCTCCGGCGCCGGCAGCTGCTTCATCCCCAACACCGTCAACCTGGATCCGGGCAGCGAGACCGACTTCCAGGGCGGCTATGGCCTCTGGACAGCCCTGCAGCGCTTCGATCCCCCCGCCCTGCTGCAGCGCCGCCGCGGCGAAGCGGTGGGGTTCCTGATCGGCCACGGCGACGTGCAACCCAACGCCGAAAACCGGGTGACGTTGAACACCCAATGTCTCGATGCCTGGGGCCTGCCCACGGCCCACATCGACTGCCGCTGGGGGGAGAACGAGCAGCGTCTGGTGGCGCACATGCACCGGCGCATGGAGGCCGTGGTTGCCGCTGGCGGCGGGCAGATCCGGCCGATCGAAGACCTCTTCGTGCTGCCCCTGCTAGAGCCGTGGATCCGCAGCAGCCTGGCGGTCAGTTCCGACGCCCCGCCCCCCGGCTACTACATCCATGAACTGGGGGGTGCCCGCATGGCGGCTACAGCGGCGGAGGGAGTGGTGAACCCCCTCAACCAGTGCTGGGGGGCGCCCAACGTGCTGGTGGTGGATGGGGCCTGCTGGCCCCGGGCGGGCTGGCAGAGCCCCACCCTCACGGAAATGGCGATCACCTGGCGCGCCTGTGAGGCTGCCGCCAGCCGGATGCGCCGGGGCGATTGACAGGATCGCCACACCCGATCGCCAACCTGTGTCGATCGCCACAACTGGCCCGGTTGCCGGCCCGCACAATCACGGGGCGACCTCTCACAGGGTCGGGCAAGGGAGACTCAGGCGGAGGTTGGCCCCTCCGCCTTTTTTGTCGCCACCGCTTGGACGTCTCCTCTTGGACGTCTCTGCTGATGGGTCTCCGCAGGCCGGGGCGAGAGCAGGCTTAGGGACGCAGGAACAGGCCGTTGAGGTAGTGCTGGGTCACTCCCTGATCGCCGCAGCCGTTCTGAAACAGAAAGCTGGCCAACGCTGAGGAGATCAGCCGGTACTGGTCCCACTGGGGATGGTTCTCGAGGAACTGGCGCATGCCGTCGAACAGCACCTCCGGCACCTCTGCTTCCAGGCTGATGGTCACCGATGGCGCGTCCGCGCACTCCTGCGCCAAGCCGGCCGTAAGGGGCTGGGCACAGTCCTGCTCCATGCAGCGTTGAAGGTGACTGTGCTCAAAAGCCATTGCAGGGATCTAGGGGCTGGAGGTGCCCAGTACGCCACAGCAGAGGCCAGCGCGTCAAAGCCGTAGGCCTTGGTCGAACCCATGCCGATCCAGGCTGAGATCGCCTGTGCTGGCGGACACCCGGCCAGGGCAGCGACCGCTGCACAGCCCCGCTGAAGATCGGGGCCCACAGCTGTCAATACCGACCTGAACAAAACCGCACATTCCCCAGGGCCTCGACCAAACCAGCCTTCAGGAGCTCCGTTCTGGGGAAAACACCCCAACAATCTGGGGAAAACCCTAGGTACATGGGGAAAGCCCGGATCAATCAGCAGATCTGATGGAAGCGAGTCTCGGAAGACACTTCAGAAGACGAGACGCCTGAGCCACTTCAAACCATCCGGTTGTCTTCCGAATGTGATGAAGCAAATCGCGATTTGCTCACCCCGGACGCAGGGTTCGCGGACCCAGGGGGTGGTCGGCGTGGGGGTAAGGGGGATGGTGGTGAGCCTGCTCTTGGCTGTGGTCATGGCTGTGCTCGTGACCATGGTCATGGGCGTGCTCGTGGTCATGGCCATGGGGATGGTCATGGCTGTGGGCCTGGGCTCCCACCGGAATCGGCACGCCATCGGGCTGGCAGGCCCCGGTGCACTCCCGCTCGCAGAGGTCGCAACCGTCGGTGAGGCCCTCCACGTGGTGGTGATGGCTGTGCTGGGGGGCCCCCACTTCGGTCTCAAACCCCAGAACCTGGGCCCGGTATTTGCAGAGGGAACAGTTCATGTTGGTGTCACCGCGCACCACCTCGGCCACCCGCTCCACGAAGGTGTCGAGCACCAGAGGGTGATCCGCGAGATAGGAGGCCTTCACGAACTCCACCTCCGGATGGTCAGCGGCGACCCTGTCGGTGTGCTGCTGGATGCGGCTCACCAACACCCCTGAAAAGAGGAAGTAGGGAAAGACGACGATCCGGCGGTAGCCGAGCCGCACCAGCTGGCGCAGCCCCGGCTCCACCAGCGGGAACGTGACGCCGGAATAGACGGTTTCGCCCCAGCCGAAGCCGAAGCCCTCCACCAGCATCCGGGTCACCTTGGCGACATTGGAGTTGGCATCGGGATCGGAGGAGCCGCGCCCCACCACCACCAGCAGGGTGTCGTGCAGGGGCACCTCACCACCCGCCTGGTCGAGGGCCTCGCGAATCCGGGCTCCGGCGGCCTGGATCATCTTCAGATCGACGCCCAGCTCACGGCCGTAGTCGATGCGCAGGCCCGTCTCGGCCGC
>JBIIQK010000127.1:0-5255 GCA_044342135.1 Cyanobium sp. | reverse complement strand
CCCTTGTGCCACAGCTCCTGGCGCGAGCGGCTCCAGTAGTGCACTTCGCCGCTGGCCAGGGTGTGGTCGATGGCCTCGCGGTTCATCCAGGCCACCATGAGCACGGCCCCGTCGAGCCAGTCCTGCGCCACCGCAGGGATCAGACCGGCCTCGTTAAAACGGAGGCTGGAGACAAGTGAAGCCGTGTAGGCCGGATCTGGGGCCTGAAATGATGCCTGCACGGGCTGCTGATCCATCTTCTGGGCTGATCCTCCCGCAAGACCCACCTCCTCCCGCCCCACGCCCCGAGGGAATGACCGCCGCCTTCACCTGCTCGAAGACCTTCAGCGGCTATCCCTGCTGCCATCGGCAATGGCGCCACCCCGGCCACTGCCGCTTCGTGCACGGCTACAGCCGCAGCTTCACCTGCTGGTTCGGGGCCGCCAACCTCGACGACAACGGATTTGTGGTGGATTTCTCCAGCCTGGGCAACCTGGAGAGCCAGCTGGCCGCCCAGTTTGACCACACCTTTCTGGTGAATGCGGACGACCCCCTGCTGGCGCAATGGCAGGCCCTGCACGACCAGGGGGCCCTGGATCTGCGGGTGATGGAGAACGTGGGGATGGAGGCCAGCGCCCAGCTGGTGTGGACCTGGGCCAATGCCCTGCTGCAGGCCCGCGATGGGGGCCGCAGCTGTTGCTGGAAGGTGGAGGCCCGGGAAAACGAGAAGAACGCCGCCTGCTACGAAGCCATCCCGGACTGGTTCAACGGCCCGGGCTTTTGTGCCATGGTCGGCACGCCGTGATCGCTTGAGCCTTGGAGCGCCTGGCCACCGCCTGGGCCATTTTTCAGGGGCTGCTGCTGGAAGCCCTGCCCTTCCTGCTGATCGGGGTGGCAATTGCCAGCCTGGCCCGATGGCTGGCCCCCGGGGGCGGCTGGCTGCGACGTCTGCCCCGCCACCCCGTGCTCGGCCCCCTGACCGGGGCGGCCCTGGGCTTTGCCCTGCCCGCCTGCGAATGCGGCAACGTGCCGGTGGCCCGGCGCCTGCTGGCCGGGGGTGCCCCGCTCAGCACCGCCCTCGGCTTCCTGTTCGCCGCCCCCGTGCTCAATCCGATCGTGCTGGCCAGCACCTGGGCCGCCTTCCCCAACCAACCCTGGTTGCTGGCGGCCAGGCCGGGGGGGGCACTGCTGCTCAGCCTGCTGCTGGCCAGCGTGCTGCGGTTGCTGCCGGAGGCCGAGCTGCTGGCGCCCGCCCTCCTGGAGGAGCGCCGTCTCAACCAACCCCTGACGGACGTGGGGCTGCTGGAGCGCCGCACCGGGCTGGTGGGGGCCGTGAGCACGCCGCCGCTGCCGTCCCTGCCGACCCGTCCGCCCTGGCCGGAGGTGCTGCAGCACGGCAGCCGGGAATTTCTCGACCTGGCGGCCCTGCTGGTGCTGGGCTGCGCCATCGCCGCCACCGTCCAAACCCTGCTGCCCCGCAGCTGGCTGTTGGCCGTGGGCGGAACGCCCACCCTGTCGGTCCTGAGCCTGATGCTGCTGGCGGTGGTGGTGTCGGTGTGCTCCAGCGTGGATGCCTTTCTGGCCCTGGGCTTCGCCGCCCAGATCACCCCGGGGGCCCTGCTGGCCTTTCTGGTGCTTGGCCCCGTGGTGGATCTGAAGCTGCTGGGCCTGTTTCGCGTGTTGTTTCAGCCCCGGGCCATCGCCCTGACGGCCGCGGCCGCCGGCGTGGCCGTTCTGGTGCTGGGCCAATGGGTCAACCTGCTCCTTCTGTGATGCGCGCCGCCTTCCTGGCCCTGTGGGGAATGGTGCTGCTGGGGAGCAGCCTCAGTGGCCGGCTCGACCTCTTGCTGCGGGGGATCTTCCATCCCCTGGTGGGCCTCAGCGGCGTCCTGCTGCTGGGGCTGGCGGCCCTGCAGCTGCGGGCGGAGCTGGGGACAGGCCGGCGCCCACCCACCCCCAAAAGCTGGTGGATCAGTGGCGTGGTGGCCCTGCTGATGCTGGCGATCCCACCCAACCCCTCCTTCAGCGACCTGGCCGCCAACCGCCCCGCCGAACTGGGCGAGGAGGCTGAGCTGAGCTTCCTGCTGCCCCCGGCCCAGCGCAGCCTCACCGACTGGGTGCGCCTGCTGCGCAGCCAGCCCGACCCCAACCTCTACGCCGGCGACCCCGTAAGGATCAGCGGTTTTGTGTGGCCCCAGCCAGGAGATGCCCCCCAGTTGGCCCGGCTGTTGGTGCGCTGCTGTCTCGCCGATGCCACGCCGGTGGGCCTGCCGGTGCGCTGGCCGGCGGGGCAGGTGCCCCAGGCCGATCAGTGGCTGGCGGTGCAGGGCACCATGGCCGTGGAAGAACGGAACGGCCAGAGCCGCAGCGTGGTGGTGGCGCAGCGGATCACGCCCATCGCCCGGCCCAGCCGGCCCCTCGAGCCATGAAGCGGGTGCTGCTGGTTCTGGGGGGCGGCATGGCGCTCGCGGCTCTGCAGCAACAGCTGCTGCTGCGGCGTCCCCCCAGGCTGGTGGAGCTGACATCCACCACGGCCAGCTCGGGGCCCGCCGCGCTGGATCTGCGCTTCAGCCGGCCGATGCAGCGCTCCAGCCTGGAGCGCACCAGCCGCCTGGAACCGCGGCTGGCCTGGCGCTGGCTGGGGGACAGCAATCCCCTACGCCTGCTGCTGCTGCCCCGACAGACCATCCCGGCCCCCCTCCAGTTCCTGCTGGCGGGAGTCGACCGCCGCGGCCTACCGCTCCTCCCCCAGCGCTGGCGCTGGGACCCCCGCCCCCGCCTGCTGGCGGTGGTGCCCGTTGCTGGGGGAGAGCAGCTGCAACTGCAGCGCCGCAATGGCAGCTGGCAGGCCCTGAGCCCGGTGTGGCCCCAGCTGGCCCATGTGATGCCCCTCGGCGACGGCTCCGGGGTGGCCCTGCTCAGCGGCAATGGCCAGGGCTCCCATCAGCTGTGGCGGCTGCCTTTGCAGCAGTTCAATCTGGTGCGGGAACCGCGCACCCTGGGCGAACCCAGAGCGGGACAGCTCGAGGCGCTCAACGATCAGCCCCTGCTGTTTGCCCACCTGAGCAGCAACCGTCGCGGCGACCTGCTGGTGCAGGCGTCCACCACGGCCCTGGAACCGGGGACCACCGTGCTCCTGGGCCGTGATGGCTCCCGCAAGCCCCTGGTTCAGGACGCCTCCGGCCCGATGCAGTTGCTGCCGGAGGGCGGCGGTGTGGTGGTGCCCGAACTCGAAGGCCTGACCCTGCACTCCTTGCCAGGGCAGCCCCGTCGCCGCCAGGTGCTGCCTGGCAGCCGGGAGCTCAGCAGTTTCTGTCCCGTCAGCGGCCGCGCCCTGCTGGTGCGCCACTGGCCCGACTACCGCCGCTCCCTGGAACTGGTGGAACCGGGCCAGCCCCCCCGGCAGCTCTGGGTCGGCGGCGAAGCGGTGCTGGCCAGTGCCTGCGACCGGGGTGGCGAGCGGGTCTGGCTGGTGGTGAACGACTGGACCCGCGGGGCCCAACCCCAACTGCTGGCCCTGGATCGCTCCGGCCGGATCCTGCAGCAACGGGTGCTCAGCGGTTGGGAGGTGGAACCCGGCAGCGCCATGGCCTTCGATCCCACCCGCCAGCAGCTCCTGCTCACCCTGCGCAGCCGCGGCCGGGCCACCGAGGGGGCGCGGGCGGTGCTGGTGGATGGCCAAACCCTGCGCCTCCAGCCCGTGGACAAGCCGGTGCGTCTGGCCCTGTGGCTACCTGCGGGCTGACAGGCGCCGTTCCCGCAGAACAGCCAGGGGCAGCAGCCCCATGCACAGCACACCGATCAGGGGGCCGGGGGGCAGGTTCACCAGCGGCTGGATCGCCAGCAGGAAGCCCACCCCACTGATCCCCATCCCCACCAGGGCTGAGCGCCAGAGGGCCTGGCGCAGGCTGGCGGCTCCGGCCAGGGCCACCAGGGCCGGGGCGCCCATCAGGGCGATCACCAGCACCACCCCCACGGCGGTCATGGCGCTCACCACCGTGAAGGCCGTCACCAGGGTTAGCAGCAGCCGCAGCCGCTGCACCGGCAGGCCGGCCCCGGCGGCGCCGAGGGGATCCACGCCCAGATACACGTAGTGCCGATAGCGCAAGGCCAGCAGCAGCAGCACGGCGGCCAGGGCCAGCAGGCTGCGCAGCAGGTCGGCGGGGGCGGCGGCGAGCAGGTCGCCGAACAGCACCGCCTCGAGATCCACCCGGATGTGCAGCAGGGGAATCAGCAGCACCCCCAGCCCCAGAAAGCCCGCCAGCACGGTGTTGAGCACCGCCTCATCGCCCCCTTCACCGGGACGATCGCCGCGGCTGAGCCGCTCCGCCAACAGGGCGCCGGCCACCCCACTGATCACGCCCCCCAGGCCCGGATCCAGGCGCAGCGCTACCGCGAGGGCCAGCCCAGGCAACACGGCGTGGGAGACCAGATTGGCCAGGAACAGTCGCCGCTGCACCAGCAGCAGGGTGCCCGCCAGGGGACACAAGCCACCGATCACCAGGGCCAACAGCAGCGGCAGCAGCCACCAGAGAGTCTCCATAGGATCAGCGCACTCCGCCCATGCCGGCCCGGCCATGTCCACCCAGGTTGCCGCCCCGAGCGATCGCCAGCAGCTGCTCTTGGCTGCGTTGCGCCGGGCCGACCGGGAACTGTCCGGCCAGGACCTGCACGCCCTGCTGCGCCAAGGTCCCCATCCCATGGGCCTGGCCACGGTGTATCGCCACCTGCGTCAGCTGCAGCAACGGGGCCTGATTCGCTGCCGGCACCTGCCCAGTGGCGAGGGCCTGTTTGCCCCCACCGAGCGCGACGAGCACCACCTCACCTGTGTCGACTGCGGCTGCACCACCGTGCTCGAGCACTGCCCCATGCACGACGTGCACCTGCATGACGTGCAGACCTCCGGTTTCCAGCTGCTGTTCCACACCCTGGAGTTCTTCGGGCTGTGCCACAGCTGCCAGCAGCGCCAGGCCGGAGCTGCCCAGCCCGGCTAACCGCAGCAGTGGTTGCCCACCCGCAGGTCGCCGAGGGCATGGCGCACCTGGTGGGGGCTGCCGTCGGCCAGCAGGCAGCGATCCAGCACCAGCACCCGGTCGTAGGCGTCGAGGTCGCGGCCCCAGTCGTGGCTGCTCACCAACAGGGTGAGGCCGGCATCGCGCAGCTGGCCCATCACCTTGAGCAACTCCGTGCGCGACGGGGGGTCAATGGCGGCGCAGGGCTCATCGAGCAGCAACACCCGGGCCGGCTGCACCAGGGTGCGCGCCAGCAGGGCCCGC
>JBIIQK010000126.1:0-5266 GCA_044342135.1 Cyanobium sp. | reverse complement strand
GGCGGTGGTCGCGGCGCAGGGCCTCCTCCTTGCGGCGCTTGTGTTCCGCCAATTGCTCGGGGGTTTCCCAGGCCGTGCCGTAGATCCGCTGCAGCTGGGCCTTGGTTTCATCGCCCCGCCAGTAGGCCCCAGCGACGCTTTCGAGCTCGAAGGCCTTGGGGTTGAGCTCGCTGGTGTTGGCCACGTGGGGCCCGGCGCACAGGTCCCACCACTCCTCCCCCAGGGTGTAGAGGCTGATGGGCTCCTGGATGCCCGCCAGGATCTCCAGCTTGTAGGGCTCGTTCTGGGCCTGGATCCGGGCTTCGGCTTCGGCGCGGCTCACCTCGATCCGCTCCAGCGGCAGCCGGCGGCCGATGATCTTGCCCATCTCCTTCTTGATGGCCTTGAGATCGGCCTCGGTGAAGGGTTCGGGATTGTCGAAGTCGTAGTAAAAGCCGCTCTCGGTCCAGGGGCCGATGGTCACCTGGGCCTGGGGGAACAGCTTTTGCACCGCCATGGCCAGCACGTGGCTCATCGAGTGGCGGATGCGCAGCAGCTGGGGGCTCTCGCTGGTCTTGGGCAGGTTGATCCGTGCGGGCTCGAGGCTGGTGGGGGTCACGGGCACGAATCGCGCATCTGAACAGAGGGAAAGTGAATCCTACGCAGCGCTCCTAGGCTGGACTGATGGGTCTGTCCTCGCCATCGCCGGTGCCGGAATCCTCCGGAGAACTGCTCGACCAGCTGCTCGGTTCCCTGTTGGGGGATTTCAACAGTTGGTTCGAGCGGGGCCTGGTGTTGCTCGACCACTGCCCGGAGTCGGTGATGCCCCTGGATCAACAGCAGGCCCTGCGCCAGCGGCTTGAGCAGGCCCGCAAGGAACTTTCGGCCGCCAGCAGCCTTCGCAAGGCCGTGACCACCCCCATGGCCCTCGAGATGGAGACCCTGGCCCCCTGGCACCAGCTGGTGCTCACGGTGTGGAACCTGTCGGCCAGCTTGCGGGTCAGTGGCGTTTCCCTGCCGGCCCACCCGGGCGCGGATGGGCCTGGGCTGGATGGGCCTGGCGCGGATCACACCTAGCCATGCTCCCCTCCCGACGCCCCCTGCCTCCGGAGCGCCGCAACCTGGCCCTCGCCTATGGCCTCTGGGCCCTGGGTCTGGTGGGGGTGTGCGGCCTGCATCGCTTCTACAACCGCAAGCCCCTGAGCGGCACCCTCTGGCTGGTCACCTTCGGCTTCTGCTTTGTGGGCCAGCTGGTGGATCTCTGGTTGATGCCCGAACTGGTGGAGCAGGCCAATGGGATCCTGCTGCTGCGTGGCCCGGTGCAATCTGTGGAACTGCAGCTGGTGCAACTGGCCCGGCGCAGCGGTCAGGCGGGCTTCACGCTCAATGACGCCCTGCTGGAGATGGAGCTGCCTGATGGCGTGGAAAGTCGGGAGGTGAGGCAGGAGATTGAGCGGCTGCTGCACGCCGACCTGCTCGATGTGGGCAACGACGAGCGGGGGCGGGTGGTGTATCGGGAACCGTGAGTCCGAAGGCGCCCAGGCTGACAGCGGGGCTCCTACTGGGGGCTGGGGTCGCCCTGGCCGGAGCCGCAGGGCAGGGCCTGCCGTTGGGGCTGTGGCGCTGCCCCCTGCGCCAGCTCACGGGCCTCCCCTGCCCCACCTGCTTTCTCACCCGTTCCGTTCTGGCGACGCTGCGGGGTGATCTGGCGGAGGCCGCCGCCTGGCATGCCCTGGGCCCAGTGCTGGTGGCCCTCGTTGTAGGCGTGAGCGTCTGGACCCTGCTCGGAGGGCGGTACCCGGCGCGATGGGTGATGCCGGCGAGTTGCGGCCTGGCTCTCGTGGGGCTGGCCTACTGGCTGTGGCGACTCTGGGGTTGGGGACACGGAGTGCCGTTGCCGGCCTGAGTCAGAGCGCACCCGGTGCTCAGGCCGAAGCCTGTCTGGCCCGTTGCAGGGCATTGGCATAGAAGCTGATCAGCTCCTCACGGCTTTTCACGGGTTGGCCGTAGTGACTGCCCCCGTGGCTGGCGGGCAGGGAGGCCCATTCGCGGGAGAGGCGAGCCAGCACGCCACTGCCCAGACCAGAGCGATCCACGGCCTCCAGGGCGCCCCGCCGTTCCACCAGATAGAGGGCCGCCTGGTCCTGGTTGGCCGGGCTGAAATCGCGAAGGGCGAGTTTGCGGGAGGCTTCCCGCCAGGTGTTCGGCAGGAATTGGTAAGCGCCCGCTGCGGCACTGCTGTAGCGCCGGTGCACGGTCACCTCTGGATGGCGCTCCAGGCTGGCAAACAGGCCACCGCCGTACAGCACCCGATAGCCCGTCTCACTGCCGCCCTTCCAGGTGCCTTCGGCAAAGCGGATCGTGTCCAGCAGGGCGCGGCGCTCAGGCGTGATGACGTAGGCCGTTGGGCTGGTGCGCGGGGCCGGCGCCGCTGGCGCCGATGGGGCTGCGCCCCGAATGGTGGCGTGCGGGCCGGGCTGGATCGCTGGGGGCAGGGTCAGCAGCAGGGCGGCCCCACACAGGGGGCCTGAACCCAGCAGCCGCTCCAGCGAACTGGGGGCCTGGCGCTGGTGGGTGGACCTGGACGTTGGGCGGGACAGGCGATGGCATCGCGGTTGGGAGGACCCTGGCCGCCAGCCCGGTCCCCCGGCCACCCCCCAGCGCCCGGGGGTAGACAACTGCGACACGGTGTGCAACGCACTGGCGATTTGTGCTGTGTCTCAGTCGCGATCCCTGCGAGCCACTGGTCTCGATCGGGACTCGTGCGGTTGAGCTGGAGTGATCCGCGGGTGTCCGTCGGGTGCCACCAATGATCAGCTCAGCTGATCATTGGTGGGGTGAAGGTTCAGGGCGCCGCTCAGCTGCGGGGCAAAAATCCCAGGGCCTGGCGCACCCGATCCAGGGTCTCTTCGGCCACGGCAGCCGCTTTGGCCTGCCCATCGCGCAGCACCGCCTCCACGGCTCCGGGATCCTGACGCCACTGCTGGTAGCGCTCCTGGACGGGGCGCAGGGCTTCCACGGCAGCCTCGGCAAGCAGGGGCTTGAAGGTGCCCCAGCCCATGGCGCCGCACTCCTGGGAGGCCTGTTCCCGGCTCCTGCCAGCCAGCAGGGCGTAGAGGCCAAGCAGGTTGTCGGCCTCCGGACGCTCCGGATTGCCAAATTCCAGCCCCATGGTGGGGTCGGTCTTGGCGCGCTTGATCTTCTTGGTCACCAGCTCGGGGGGATCCAACAGGCTGATGCGCGAACCCTCATTGGGATCGCTCTTGCTCATTTTGCTGCTGCCGTCCGTGAGGCTCATCACCCGGGCCCCTTCCTTGAGGATCAGGGGCTCGGGCACCTTGAGCACCGGGATCGGCTCGCCGGCTCCGTCGCGGGGGGCGAACCGGGCGTTGATGCGCTGCTGGGCAATGTCCCGGGCCAGTTCCAGGTGCTGTTTCTGGTCTTCGCCCACCGGCACCAGGTCGGCGTCATACAAAAGGATGTCGGCAGCCATCAGCACCGGGTAATCGAGCAGACCCACCGACACCTGGTCGCCCTGCTTGATCGCCTTCTCCTTGAACTGAATCATGCGTTCCAGCCAATTGAGTGGGGTGACGCAGTTCAGCAACCAGGCCAGCTCACTGTGGGCGCTGACATGGCTCTGCACGAACACCGTGGACCGCTCCGGATCGATGCCGCAGGCCAGATACAGCGCGGCGGTGGTGAGGGTGTCCTCCGCCAGGCGGGCCGGATCGTGGGGAACGGTGATGGCGTGCAGGTCCACGACGCAGAAAAAGGGGTCGTGGCTGTCCTGCAGCGCCACCCAGTTGCGAATCGCGCCGAGCCAGTTGCCGAGGTGGAGAGCCCCGGTGGGTTGGACCCCGGACAAAACCCTCGGCCGTGGCATGGTTCTCAGCCCTCGACGCCGTCGGTGCCGGACGCCTCGGGGGCCGCGTCCGGGCTGGTCTCTTCTGCGGGCTCGACAGGTTCTGCTTCGCTGATCACGGCAGGGGTCTCCTCCTCAACCACGGGCGCGACCGGGGCGGGTTTGCTGGGCCTGGCGAAGGGATCGATGCGGGGTCCCCGTTCCGGACGGCTGCCCCGGCCCTCCCCGCCGCCGGGGCGGCGATCGCCGCGGGGGCCGTCCCCTCGGGGGCTGTCGCCGCGGTTGCCGCCCTGGGCCCGCTGCTGGGCCACAAGCGCATCGAGTTGGCCGTCCTCCAGCAGCTGGGCGACGGTGCGGATCGCAAATCCCAGGGCTGCCACCGTGGAGCGCAGACCAAAGCTCTCCTGGATGGCGCGGGCGGCGCGCATCTCGTTGTCGCTGAGGCGAATGCGGAAGCCGCCGGGTTCACGGTTGCCCGGAGGGCGGCCGCCACTGGGCCGATCCCCCCGGTCGTCGCGGGGGTGGGAAGTGGTGGTGTCGTCGGCCATGGCCGCAGCCTTTGCAGTCAGGCGCAAGTGTGCCGCATCGGCCGGCCCAGCGGGGTGAGCCAGTGGAGGCTGTGGGCCTCCCGTTGGCCGGCGCGTGCCAGGACGAGCAGGGGCAGGCACCGCTGGGCACCGGGCTCCATCTGCCGGCGGTAGGTGTCCAACAGGGTGAGATAGGCCTCCAGGGTCCAGCCGTGGTTGCCCCGGTCCTGGTGGGTCCAGAAATGGCGTTGGGCTTCCTGACAGGCCGGCTGGCCGAATTCCTGCCAGCAGCGCAACTGGGCTGACCAGGCCGGCTCTCCGGCGGCGATCCAGGCCCGATAGCGCACGAGCTCCGGGGCGTCCGCACTGGCATCCGGAGGCAGGGCCAGGGCCAGCTGCTCGATGGGCACCCGGCGCAGCCGCAGCCAGCATCGCTCCAGGATCGCGACCGGTAAGGATCCGCTCCAGCCCGGAGCGGCCTGGAGCTCCCCGGCCCAGTCCTGGAGGAGCGTGCGCTGCCGCGGCGTCAGGGCATCCAGCACCTCAGCCATGGGTGCCCTTAAAGGTGATCGCCGAGCTGGCGTATTCCCGCGGTTCCAGGTGGATCGTGCAGCGCACCTTGCCAAAGCGGCTTTCCAGATGTTCCTCCACCAGTTCCGTGATCCGGTGGGCGGTGGGCAGGTCATTGGCATCCACCACCATGTGCATGTCGATGAACACCTGCCGCCCGAGCACGCCCCGGCTGGCGATGTCGTGGCAGTTCAGCACTCCGGGAACCCCCATGGCCACCTGGTGAATCGCCTCCGGAGCGATGGCGATCTGGTCCACCAGAAGCGGCAGATTCGAGCGCAGCACCGTCCAGCACACCCGCACCAGCAGCAGGCAGAGCGGAATA
>JBIIQK010000125.1:0-5268 GCA_044342135.1 Cyanobium sp. | reverse complement strand
CCCCCACCCGGGAAAACACGCGCCGCCCGTTGATGTCGGCGATCCGGTTCAGGTAGACCCGACCGGGGGCCAGCCGGCCCTGGTCGAGCACAGACAACAGCTCCCAGTCGCTTTGGGGGTTCTTGGCCGCAACCACGGCCATCTGGAAGGGTCCATCGCTACGACCCTTGAGCAAGGCATTGGCAATGCCCAGGGCCGGCAGCTGGGTGTGAAACAACACGATGCGGCTGCGGGCCGGGATCGTGATCTCCTCGCTGAGCTTGGAATCCAGGCGGCCCCGCAACACCTGAATCGCGGTGGCATCCCCTGGTCCGGTGTTCCAGGGCCTCGGACCCAAGGGCCGAACGCCCATCTTGTACTGCTGCAGGTAGGGGGCCTCGAAGCTGTTGCGGACCGCTCCATTCTCGAAACGGATGTGAACGGGCCGTCCACCGGGGTTGATCAGGATCAGCCCCAGGGTGAGTTCCGGACGCCGCCCAGAAGCGGAGAGCCGGCCCCGATTGGGGGGAAAATACTTGTGGTGCATGTGAACGCCGAACTCACCGTTGAAGGTGAATTCGGCGTTGCGCAGGGGCTGGCCAGTTTCAGCGGCATAGGCGTAGCCCGGGGCCGTGTTGATGAGGATGCCCTCGCCTTCCACCTCTTCGGGCTGGTTGGAATGCAGCACGGGCACCTGGTTGAAGCTGCCCTGGAGGGGCCGGGCCTGCTGACCAGCCATCAGGGCCACGTAGGCCATGGCGGCTGGAGCCTGGACCAACACCCCTGGGCCCAGCAGTCCAGTGACCAGCAGGAGCGGCCAGGGGCGTCGAATCCAGCAGTGCTTCATGACCATTGCTGGGGAAACACCCGTTGGGGCGGGCAACACGGCACTCGGGTGACGCACCGGGGTCGCTAGAACCTCCGGGCACTCTTCCACTTTCTCATGCTTCCCCCCCTTGGCTGCTGCGGCATCGGCGACGAAGGTGGCCAGAGCAGCTGGCGGCGTCATCAGGAACGCAAATTGCGCATGCTGCGGTTCTGGCGGGATGGCGTGGAACGGCAACTGGCAGCCGTCAGCGCAGCCATCAGCACGCTGGAGCAGCAGATGCAACGGGATGCCGGGTCTGGGAACGGCTAGGCCGGCGCGACGATCCGGACGGTTCCACCAGCGGAGCGTTCAGCGCATCCTTGAGCTGGGCCAGTCCCCGCTTGAGGCGTCGTTGCACCGTCATCGGACTCACCTGCAACAGGGCTGCCGTGCGCCGATAGGTCCACCCCGACAGCACCACCTTCTGGATCACCAGCCGGAGGCAGGGCTCCAGCCGGGAGAGCTGGACCAACAGCGTTGGCTCCGGACCCATCGGGTCCAGCCAGCTCTCTTCACCATCCGTGGCCGCTGCCAGGGTGTCCTCCGTCGCCGTCATGAGCGCTGACGGACGGGCCATGGCCTGTCCCCTGAGCAGGTCCTGCCACTGCTGACGGTTGAGAGCTAACGCCTCCCGCAGCTCCTCCGCACTGGGCTCCCCGCCATGGCGGGCGCACCAGGCGGCCCTCAGCTGGCGCAGCTTGTCATGGAGCTCCATCTGGCGACGGGGCAGCCGCACGGCCTGGGCGGAATCCCGGAGGTAATGCAGGATCGCCCCCCGGATGTGGGGCCTGGCGAAGGCCTCAAACGGAGTGGCGGTCTTGACCTGATAGAGCTCGGCAGCCCGCAGCAGGCCTAGCAGGCCCACCTGCAGCAGATCATCGAGGGGTTCGGGGCAGCGGCGGCAGTAGTGCACCGCAATCGGGGTGACCAGGGCGCGGTACTGGTTGACCCGCTGGTTGCGTTGTTGCAGGGCACGGCTTGGGATGGGGCGATCGGGCCGGACACGGGTGTTGAAAGGGGTGGTCATCGGAACAGTTGGATTCAGCAGGGGCACTCACCCCTCGCTTTCCAACCAGGCCCGGCCACTGGCGATTCCGCAACCGGGAAATTACGGAATGGGTGTCATGGCAACGGCGGGCTGGCGACCGCCCGTAGCAGCTGCCAAGGCCCCTCACGCTGCAACCAGCTGAGATCTGATCGCTCCGTAGCCAGCAGTGACCCACCAAAGGCGAGTGCGTTGAGGCTGAAGCCCGCACAGTGCTCCTCGCTGCGACGCACCGTGAGCATCCAATGGTCGTCAAACAGCACGTTGTATGGATGGAGGGGTTGGGGATCCTGAAGCGGAGACCCCAGACCCAGCTGCTCGGCATGGCCGAGGTACAGCTCTTCGAGATCGCTCCCTCCCAGGGGATCGCGGCGACGACTCAAGCGATAGGCCCAGGGCCAGGGTGCGCTCACAGGCCCATCGCCCTCCCCTCGCTCCTCCAACTGGGCCTGCAGCGCAGCCGCAAGCGGGCAGCTGGGATCGCCACTGCGCCTGGGGAGCAGCTGCAGGTGCCGGTGGGGTTGGCTGGCCCCGGCAGCGGGGGAACTGTTGAAGAACCACAACCCGGCCGTATCGGCGGCCACCTGGGCCACACCCAGCCAATCCTCCCGGCGCAACCAACCCGCCTGGGGCTGCCAGGCCTGGGTGATCAACAGCAGATGGCCTGGCTGCACTGGATATTTGTTGAGCAGGGCCACATGGCCCGAGGCGAGGCGATCCACCTCCAACGCAGGTTCCCAGGGAAGGAAGGGGTTGGGTTTGGGGCCACCGCGGCGGAGGTGCTTGGGGGTGCGGCTGAGCAAGCGCCGCAGCACGAAGGGCTCAACCCCAGGCAGGTCCACCACCTCGGTCGCCAGCGGGACCAGGGCGCCACTGCGCTGGGCCACCCTGGAGCGCTCCAGCGCCCTGTGCCAGTACTGCTCAGCCCGCACCGGCCTTGAGGCGGGCCAGGGAGGCTCCCTGGTAGTAGTGACCCAGGATCTGGTTGTAGCGGAAGCCCTGCTGGGCCAGATCCTGGGCTCCGTGCTGGCTCATGCTGGCGCCGAGATGGCCGTGGGCCTCGAGACTGATCTGGCGGTTGGCGGCGTAGAGACTTTCCACGATGCCTCCCTGGTAGCTGAGAATGAGTCCCGAGGTGCTGGCAGCGGCCTGACGGGTGCGGTCGTTGCTGCGGGCCAACCCCTTGTAGGCCTGCCAGCGTGTGGTGTCGCCCAGGTGCCAGTGGCGGTTGGCAGGCCTGGCCATATGGGCCAGGGCATAGGAGCGGGCGGCAACGGCCTGGGCCCGCAGGGCCTCCATCGACCAACTGCTCGGCATCTCCGCACCCACCACTGAGGCGATGTAGGTCTCCAGGCCGAGATGGTTCACCAGCCGCAGACCATCACTGTCGCGAATCAACCGCAGGCGGCCGCCATAGGGATTGCCATTGACAAGCAGGGCCCCCCCAGCGGTTTGCAGCCAGGCTTCGGGCCCCTGCGACCACAGGTCGGAGAGATTGACAGGCGACCCGGCCGCCCCCTGTTGCAGCAATTGGCCATCGCGGCTGACCAGTTGCCAGTTGCCTGTGGCGGATAGCGCGGGGTTGGCTCCAGCCGTCAACAGGGCCACGCGGATCTCCAGATCCACCGTTGGCCCGGCCTCCGGTTCGGCCAGGCCGAGGCTGCCACCGGTTCCGGCCGTCGTTGGGGCGGTGGCACGGCGGGCTTCCAGGCGGCGCAGACCTTCGGCGGCGGCGGTGGTGTCCTGGGGAGGCGGCGGGGTCTCAATCAGCGCGTCGAGCAGTTCCCCCTGGGCGGCGCCATAGGGCCTTGGGGCCAGTCCCTGGGCGGCGAAGCCCACCGCCACAGCCGCAACGGCCATGGGACCTGCCACCATCAGGCGGCGGTTGAACGAACGGTTCAGCTGCAGCCCCGATGGGATCAGGCGCAGGCGTGCAACGCAGCCCACGACTGGGCTCCGCAGCCATCGGCCTGCACCTGCAATGTGCCGTTCCACAGAAGATGGCCCGTACCGCTCAGGCGGATCATGCCTGAAGACGCCGTTTCAAGCACCATGCCGCCAGGGCGGGGGGAGCATTGCCAACCCACCACCGAAGCCGTGTTCAAGCGTTCGAGCCAGAACGGCGCTACCAGCGCATGGGCTGAACCCGTGACCGGATCCTCTTCGATCCCCAGTCCTGGAGCAAAGAACCGCAGCTGATAGTCGGCCCGACGACCCAACACAGAGTGGGGTTGGGCTGGCTCCTGCCCCTCCAGGGATTGCATCAGCACCAGACCTGCCCGATCGGGGCCCTGCAGCTCGGCAGCCACGCTGGCCATCGCCGCCAGGGGAGCCTCTGGAGGCAGCAGGGCCACCCGATAGCCCAGGGACGAGCCCCAGTAGTCCGTCGGTTTGATGCCCAAGCGTTCTTGCAGCAAGCGCATCAGGGGCGGAGACGGCTCAGCGGCAAGCAACCCAGCGCTGGGCAGCACCACCGAGCCGGCGGAAGTCTGGATGGGCTCACCGGAGGGCTCCAGCTGCACCGAGAGGGGGCCACTGCGGGTCCAGAGCGACAGGAGCTGCCCGGCCTCCAGCAAGCGCCAATGCCCCAGGGCCAGCAGGGCCGCCAGCGTGGCGTGGCCGCACAGCGGCACCTCGCAGATGGGGGTGAACCACCGCAGACACCAGCGGTCCTGTTGACGCAGCAGAAAGGCCGTTTCCGACTGGTTGAGGCTGCGGGCGATGGCCTGCAGGCCTCCGTCCCCCATGGGTTGGTCGAGCAGCACAACGGCGGCGCCGTTACCGCGGCAGGGCCCGTCGGCGAAGGCCTCCACCAGGACCGCGGGCGTAGGGCTGATCACGGCTGGCTCCATTCGGGACGCAGGTCGCGCTCCATCAGGGCCCGCACCGCGTCCGCCGGCTTGGCACCGCCATCCAGCACCCGCACCACCTGCTCACAGATGGGCAGATGCCAGCCGCGGTGACTGGCCAGTTGCAGGGCAGCCCGGGCGGTGCGGGGCCCCTCCACCGTGGCCGCGATGCGCTCCCTGGCCTGCTCCTCGCTGCAGCCCTCCGCGAGCAGCAACCCACAGCGGTAGTTGCGGCTCAGGGTGCTGTTGGCCGTGGCCAGCAGGTCGCCCAGCCCAGCCAGGCCATAGAGGGTGCTCGTCACGCCACCCAGCCCCTCCAGCACCACGCCGATTTCCGCCAGACCGCGGCAGAGCAGCGAGGCCTTGGCGTTGGCCCCGAGGGCGAGGCCATCGGCGATCCCAGCCGCGACCGCCATGACGTTCTTGAGCGCCCCGGCAGCTTCGGTCCCGATCGGATCCCCATTCGTGTAGAGCCTCAGGGATTCATCGCTGAGCTGGCGCTGCAGATCCCGGGCTAGATCGTGGTC
>JBIIQK010000124.1:0-5346 GCA_044342135.1 Cyanobium sp. | reverse complement strand
TCCCGGCCACTGAGTTGGAGCTGGCTGCGCCACTGGTCCAGCAGCAGCCGGCAGCGCTCGGGGGTGGCGGGCACTGGAGTGGGGCCAGGGGTGGGCCTCATGGGCGGGCTCCTTCGGCCGCCGGCTGGGGCCGCCGCCACCAGCCGGCCAGGACGGCCAGCACCGACTCGGCACCGATCACGCCGACAAAGCCACCGAATTCATCCACCACCACCCGCACGCCGCTGCTGTTGCGGCGGAAGCCGGTGAGCAGCCGGTCGGCCCGGATCATCTCCGGCACGTAGTCGACGGGCTCACTCAGGGAGGAGGCACTGCGGGCCCCCTCGCCCTGGAGCAGGGCCGTGAGCAGCCGCTCCCGGCTGGCCACCCCGAGCACCTCGTCCACCTCTTCCCCCAGCACCACCCACCACTCGGCATTGTTGGCCAGCAACTCCCCGCGCAGCTGCTCCAGGCTCGCGGCTCCCTCCAGGGTGGGTGCGGCCACCCGTGGGGTCATCAGATCCCGGGCGGTGAGGTCGTTGAGCTGGAACACCTTGGCGATCATCGCGGCCTCATCGGCTTCGATCTGGCCCTTCTGGGAGCCCAGGCGGGCCAGCAGGCGGATCTCTTCTTCGTCGGTGCTGATCTCGTTTTCAGCGGTGATCGCCGGCAGCAGCCGCTCCAGCAGCAGCACCAGCGGCAGCATCAGCCGGGCGATCACGGCGAGGGTGGGGGCGCTGGCCAGGGCCACCGGCAGGGCCAGGCGGCTGCCGAGGGCCTTGGGCAGGATTTCCCCCAGCAGGATCACCAGCACCGTGAGCCCCACGGAAAACAGGGGTAGGGCCACGCCTTCGATGCCGTGGCGTTTGAACACGATGGCGGCGTACCCGCCGAGCATCAGGCTGCCGAAGATGTTGAAGCCGTTGTTGGCGATCACCAGCACTGACAGGGTGCGCCCCAGCCGCTGGCGCAGCTGCTCCAGCCGCCGGGCCCCCCGCACCGGCTTGCTGCGGGCTGCGAGTTCATGCACCCGCACGGGGTTGACGGTCAGCAGGGCCGCTTCCACGCCCGAACACAGGGCAGATCCGGCGATCACGACCAGCACCAGCAGCGCCAGGGCGAGCAGGTCGTTCATTCCGCCGGTTTACCGCTGGCCATCTCCCTATTCAATCGCCTCTGCCAACGCCTGTCCCGGGGCCTGCTCCAGACTGGTGTCCAGCCAGGGCCTGCAGGCCGTCCCCCATGCCCGATTCGTCGATCTTTGCCCAGCGGCGCAGGCGCTTCTTCGAGCAGCTCGGAGGGGCGGCGGCCGTGATCCCGGCGGCGCCCCTGGCGGTTCACCACGCCGACTGCGAGTGGCCCTTCCGCCAGAACAGCGACTTCTGGTATCTCACCGGCTTCGATGAGCCGGAGGCGGTGGCCCTGTTCCTGCCGCACCGACCCGAGGGGGAGCGCTTCGTGCTGTTCGTGCAGCCCCGCGAGGCCAGCGCCGAGGTGTGGAACGGCTTCCGCTGGGGGTGTGAAGGGGCCGTGGCCGAGTTTGGCGCCGACCTGGCCCATCCCCGCAGCGAATTGGAGCAGCGCCTGCCCTCCTATCTCAAGGGCGCTGAGGGCATTGCCTTCCGGGTGGGCCAGCATCCCAAGGTGGAGCCGTTGGTGCTGGCGGCCTGGGCCGCCCAGCTGGATCGGGCCCCCCGCAGCGGTTCGGCCGCCTTTGGCCTGGTGGCCCCCTGCCCGCTGCTGCATGCCCTGCGGCTGCGCAAGGGGCCCGAGGAGCTGGAGCGGATGCGGGAGGCGGCGCGCATCTCCGCCGAAGCCCATGAACTGGCGCGCCAGGTGGCGCGGCCTGGCCTGCGGGAACGCCAGGTGCAGGCGGTGATCGAGCAGCACTTCCTGGAGCAGGGAGCCCGCGGACCGGCCTACGGCACGATCGTGGCCGGCGGCGACAACGCCTGCGTGTTGCACTACACCGCCAACAGTGCTCCCCTGAACGACGGCGACCTGCTGCTGATCGACGCCGGATGCTCGCTCTCCGATTACTACAACGGCGATATCACCCGCACCTTCCCTGTCAATGGCCGCTTCAGCGCTGAGCAGCGGGCCCTCTATGAGCTGGTGCTGGCGGCCCAGGAAGCGGCGGTGGCCTCCGTGGCTCCGGGGTTCACCGCCGAGGGGGTGCACGACACCGCCCTGCGGGTGCTGGTGGCGGGGTTGCTGGACCTGGGCCTGTTGACGGGCTCGGTGGAGGGGGTGATCGAACAGGGGGCCTACCGCCATCTCTACATGCACCGCACCGGCCACTGGCTGGGGCTTGATGTGCATGACGTGGGGGCCTACCGGCTCGGGGAGCACCACGTGGAGCTGGAGCCCGGCATGGTGCTCACGGTGGAGCCGGGCCTCTATGTGAGTGATCGGCTGCCGGTGCCCGAGGGCCAACCGGAGATTGCGGAGCGCTGGAAGGGGATCGGCATTCGCATCGAAGACGATGTGGCCGTGACCGACCACGGCCACGAGAACCTCACCGCCGCCGCCTTGAAGGCTCCGGCCGCCCTTGAGCGCTGAGCCTCAGGGCAGCAGCGCCAACAGCTCCTCGCGCAGGGAGGCAGTGGTTGGGATCACCCTGTCGGCGCCCGCCTCCCGCAGGCGCGCTTCGTAGGTGGCTCGGGCTTGGGGATGGCCGTGCAGGTGGGGCGGCGCCACCGCCAGGCTGAGGAAGCGCTGCCCGGGACACTGGGTGCGGGCCCGTTGCACGGTGAGCACATCGGCCACCGTGTCGCCGAGGTAGGCCACCGGGGGCGCGTCGGGCCCCAGATGCCCGCCAGCCAGGGGGGCGGCCAGCCGCAGCAGGCCTGTGGGATCGGGCTTGTCGGGTGCGTCGCCCATGGCGATCAGGGGCGGAGTCGTGAGCCCCAGCCGGGTTTCCAGCACGTAGCGGCAGGAGGGGGGCTCCGCCCCGCTCACAAAGCCGAAGGCCAGGTTGGCCGCGCTCAGGGCGGCAAAGAAGGGCGGCTGTACCAGCAGCGGCTCATCGCCGATGAAGCCCCGCCAGAGGGCCGGATCCCCCTCGGGATCGCCGCCGAAGTAGAAGCCCTCAAACACGGCCACCAGCGCCTCAAAGGCCGGCAGGGGGGTGTGGCCTCCCCGCCGCAGCAGTTCCAGTGACGCGTCCCAGTCGTTGTTCCAGCACCCTTCGCCCTTGAGGACATCGATGGCGGCGGGTTCGGGCCGCTGGCCGGCGTAGTGGTGCACCGTTTCGACGATGGCCCGGCGGTAGCTGCCGCTCACGTCGCGGATCACGCCGTCGATGTCGAACAGCACAACGGCCTGGGGGCGGGGGGGCATCGGGGTCGGCGTGGCGGGTGGGGATGAAGCGGAATCAGGGTCGGGCGTCGCGTTCAAACTGGGCGCTCGCGGCCTCGGTGGCCTCGCAGCCAAACAGGGCCGAGGCCAGGTCGGGACTGATCGTGAAGGTGTTCAAGCCCTCAGCGGCCAGCCGGGTGAGCTCGCCGGGCTGGCGCAGGCTGGCCACCAGCAGGCGCACGCTGGAGCCCAGACCCGTCAGGCTCCGGTGCATGGCGATCACCTCACCGATTCCGTCCCGCCCCTGGTCGTTGATCCGGCCCAGGTAGGGGGCGATGTAGGCGGCTCCGAGGGCCGCGGCGATCAGCACCTGGTGGGGCTCGTAGCAGGCGGTGAAGGTGATGGGGATGCCAGCGCGACCGAGCTCACGGGCCACTGCAGCGCCCTGGCTGGTGACCGGCAGTTTGACCGCCACGTGCCCGGGGGCCAGGGCCGCCAGGGCTCGACCGCAGTGCAGCATGTCGGCGGCGGTGGCGCCCCAGGCCTGCAGGTGCAGTTCCTGGATGCCGTGGGCCAGGGCCATCGGGGCGAGCTGGGCCAGCCCGTCCAGGCTGCAGGGCTGGGCGGCCCGGCGCAGCAGGGTGGGATTGGTCGTGACCCCGTGGAAGAGCCCGCTGGGCAGCCACTGCTGCCAGGCCTGGGGGTCGGCCGAATCGAGGAACAGGCGCAGGGCCATGGCCGGAGAACTGGCCGGGGGCCGGCAGGGCGGCTGGTAGGTTAGTTGTTTGACGTGTTGCCTTGAGCGCCGACCCCATGCCAGCCACCGAGAGCGCTCCAGGCGCTGTTGTGCCCGACGTGCCCGAGGTGGCCGCGGCCGCTGAAGACACCACCACCCAGGGGCGTCCGGTGATGCGTGGGGGCAGTGCAGCCCTGGCCACGGCCACCATCGACGAAGATGGCGTTCCCTCCGGCTACACCCCCAAGGCCGACGAAGGTCGCTTCCTGCTGAAGATCCTCTGGCTGCCCGACAACGTCGCCCTGGCGGTGGATCAGATCGTGGGTGGCGGCCCGAGCCCCCTCACCGCCTACTTCTTCTGGCCCCGGGAAGATGCCTGGGAAACCCTCAAGACCGAGCTTGAGGGCAAGAGCTGGATCACCGACAACGAGCGCGTTGAGGTGCTCAACAAGGCCACCGAGGTTATCAACTATTGGCAGGAAGAAGGCAAGGGCAAGAGCCTTGATGAGGCCAAGCTCAAGTTCCCCGATGTCACCTTCTGCGGTACCGCCTGATTGGCGAGCCTGCTTCCCACCAGCCACATTGCGCCCCCGATGGGGGCGCTTTTTTATGGGTCTGCGCCTGCCAGGAAGCTCTCTCCGCTCGAGCACAAATCCGGTCAATCAAACCCACTCAATCAGACCCGCTCAATCAGACCCGCTCGATCAAACCCAGTCAATAAAAAAGCGCCCTCGGGGAGCGCTGGAAGGAGCCAATCCATCTGGAAGCAGGCTGGATTGGAGGGTTCTGGTGCAGTCTGGCTTCAGCCGGCCTTGGTGGCCTGGAAGCGGGCTCGGGCGGTGGCCAGAGCTTGCAGAGCCTTGACTTTGTCGGCGCTGGTGGCCTGGCCTTCGAAGGCCGCGGCTGCGCTTTGGGCGGCCTCGAAGGCGGCTTCAGCGGCAGAGGCATCAATGCTGCTGCCCAGCTCGGCGCCATTGACGAGCACGGTCACCTCATCGGCTTCCACTTCCGCGAATCCGCCCATCAGGGCGATCGTGGACCAGCTACCGCCGGAGCGCAGCCGCATCACGCCAGTGTCGAGGGCGGCCAGCATGGTGACGTGGCCGGGCAGGATGCCGACCTGACCCGTGGTGCTGGGCAGGATCACCTCTTCGGCGGTTCCATCAAAAACGCTCTGATCAGGGGCCAGAACGCGCAGGGTGAGACTCATGGGGGAAGGTCCTCAGAACGGGGAGGGGATCAACCCTTGGCTTCGGCGAGGATCTTGGCGGCCTTGGCCTTCACCTGGTCGATGTTGCCCACCAGGTAGAACGCCGCTTCCGGCAGATCAT
>JBIIQK010000123.1:0-5442 GCA_044342135.1 Cyanobium sp. | reverse complement strand
GTCTTCTCGCCCTCCAGGTAGGGCAGCAGCCGGGTGGCGGGGCCCAGGGCGATCGGCAGCACGCCGGTGACCGCTGGGTCCAGGGTGCCGCCATGGCCCACCCGTTTCAGCCCGTAGGCCCGCCGCACCCGGCTCACACAGCCATGGGAGGTGAGGCCGGCGGGCTTGTCGAGCACCAGGAAGCCGCAGGGCTGGTCAGCCATGGATCGGAGCGTCAGCCTTGCAGGGTCCCATGATCCGCTTCGATGACCGTGCAGCAGCGCCGCGACCTGGCGTTTCTGGTGCTCGCCGGCCTGTTTCTGGGCACCATGGGCATGCTCAACATCCTCGGTCTCACCCGCTTTCTGCAGCTGGGGTCGATCGGGTCCTGGCCGATCGTGGTGGCGGTGGGCGCCTTGCCCTACCCGATCACCTTCCTCTGCACCGACCTGATTAGTGAGCTCTGGGGGGAGCAGAAGGCCTCCCAGCTGGTGTGGGTGGGCCTGTTGCTCAACGGTTGGATCGTGCTGATCCTCTGGCTTGGCGGCATCCTGCCGGGGCTGGAGGGCGCGCCGGAGGCCACCTTCTTCGAGGTGCGGCGGCTGGCCTTTGGAGCCGTGGGAGCCTCGATGG
Source organism: Cyanobium sp. (assembly GCA_044342135.1). Taxonomy (GTDB): domain Bacteria; phylum Cyanobacteriota; class Cyanobacteriia; order PCC-6307; family Cyanobiaceae; genus Cyanobium_A. The sequence goes on along the minus strand of JBIIQK010000123.1, from coordinate 4,830 downwards.
TGGCCTATCTGGCGGCCCAGTTCACCGATGTGCGTCTGTTCCATTTCTGGAAGCGCTTCAGTGGGGGCAAGGCCCTGTGGCTGCGCAACAACGGCTCCACCCTGGTGAGTCAACTGGTGGACACCAGCGCCGTGGTGCTGATCAGCCACTACGCCAGCCACGTGCTGCCGGTGCGCCCCGGCGAGCCGGTGCTGCCCCAGTTGGTCTCCTTCATCGCCAGTGGCTATCTGTTCAAACTGATTGCGGCCCTGGCGGACACCCTGCCCTTTTATGGCCTGGTGGCCTGGCTGCGGCACTGGCTGGAGGTGCCTGGCGACGGGGTTGAACTGTCCGATGGCGTGCCTGAGGGGGCCCCGAATCCCGGCACCTAGGTTGGCGTCAACCTGCACAGAGACGGCGTTGGTGGTGGAGAGGCAAGAGGGGGGGGCGCCGGCGTCATCCCTCACGGTGGAGGGGTTTTTGAGCGACGGCTTTGCCCTGCGGTCCCAGTTGGCCAGCTTTCTGCAGATCGCCCCCCAGGAGCTGGAGCGCCGCCTGCCCACCAGCACCGATGATCTGGCCGCCCTGCATCCGGGAGCGTTCGACCCCGACCGGGTGGAGCAGTTCTACGAAGATGCTGTGGGCACGGGTCACCTGCTGGAGCTGGCGGCCTGGCACCTCGGCAGTGCCGACTACATCGCCGACACCCTGCGGCTGCAGCAGCGCTTTGCGGCCGGTCAGGTGCTCGATTTCGGCGGTGGCATTGGCAGCCATGCCCTGGCGGCCGCAGCCCTGCCCCAGGTGGAGCAGGTGTGGTTCGTGGATCTCAATCCCCACAACCGGGCCTTTGTGGAGGCCCGGGCCGCGCAACTGGGCCTGGCGGCCAAGCTGCGCTGCTTCCGCGATCTGGCCGATCCGGCCCTGCCCCCGCGCTTCGACACCATCGTCTGCCTGGATGTGCTCGAGCATCTGAGCGATCCGGCCGGCCAGCTGGAGGTGTTCGCCGAGCGCCTCAGCTCCGAAGGGATTGCCCTGCTCAACTGGTATTTCTTCAAGGGCTTCCAGGGGGAGTACCCCTTCCACTTCGATGCCCCTGAGCTGGTCGAGGCCTTCTTCCGCACCCTCCAGAGCCAGTTCCTGGAGGTGTTTCATCCCTACCTGATCACCACCCGGGCCTATCGCCTGGCCTGAACGGCTCCCTGGCGGGGCCATCAAAAAGCCGGCGGGGGTGGCCGCCGGCTGATGGGGGGATTGGTCCGCCGGGATGCGGCAGAGCGATCAGCCGACGGCGATGTTGATGCGCTTGCGGCTGCGCAGACCCCGTTTGATCGTGTCGAAGCTCACCACCCCATCCACCAGGGCAAACAGGGTGTCGTCGGAGCCGCGACCCACGTTGATGCCGGGCAGCACCGAGGTGCCGCGCTGGCGGATCAGGATCGAGCCGGCACTCACGGTTTCACCGCCGTAGCGCTTGACGCCCAAGCGCTTGGAGTTGGAATCGCGGCCGTTGCGGGTGGAGCCTGTGCCTTTCTTGTGGGCCATGGGGTGGTGCTGTCAGGGAAACGTATTGAAAAATCTAGGAAGTCAGGAAATTGCTTTGCCGCCCACGGTGATCGACTCGACCATCACGCGGGTGAGTTCCTGACGGTGGCCGTTCTTGCGACGGGTTTTCTTCTTGGGACGCATCTTGTAAACGATGATCTTCTGGCCGCGGCGATGGGCCATCACCTTCAGCTGCACCGTGGCGCCCTTGACGTAGGGCTGGCCAAGGGTGGTGGCCTTGCCGTCGTTGACCAGCAGCACGTTGTCGATGGTCAGGGTGCCGTCGACGTCCACTGCAAGGCGGTCGAGGTCGTAGTACCGGTTGGGCTGCAGCCAAAACTGCTGGCCGGAGGCCTCAACAATGGCGTAGGCGCCGGTGACGGGGCTGTCCTGAGCGACAGCGGTGGTTTCGGGGGTTGGGCTCATGGCGGCAAGGGCGTGGCCAGGCTGACGGGGCGTCTTTGAGGTGGGGCCGCTTCAGTAGCGGATCACCCCAGACAGCCAGCCGTCATTCGGCCTGGCGCACACAATCGAAAAACAAACAATAATCCTCCCGCTCGGGCCTTCCTTTCGTCAACATTTGGGTGCCATTCCCGCGGGTCATCCCGCCGCCGAAGCGGTCCATGCCCGAACCGGCTCTCACCATCGCTTCCCTGATCCGCAACACCCGCCTGCAGGATGCCTGCTCCCGCTGGCTGGCCGGGGGCCACTGTCAGATGGTGTGGGTCGATCCGGCCCGCAACCCGGTGGCGGAGCTGGATCAGCGCCGGGATGAGTTTGATGCCGTGCTGCTGGAGCAGGGCGCCCTCGACCGGCAGAGCTACCAGTCGCTCACCGATCTGGGCCTGCTGTTGCCGGCGGTGGTGATCGGGGAGGTGAGCGGCCAGATCGAGTTCCATGACTCGGAGGTGCACCTGCCGCCCGATCAGCTGGAGCAGCTCAGCTACAGCCTCGATGCCGCGGTGTCCAGATTCCTCCAGCGCGGCTTGGTGAGTGCCGCAAGCCCGCCGACCGATCCGGCGTCGGCACCACCGGACCGCTGGAAGTTGGCCAACCGGCTGAAGGGGCGCCTGGGTTTCGTGGGCGTGTTCTACAAGCGGGATCCGGCCCGGTTCCTGCGCAACCTGCCGGAGCTGGATCGGGAGGAGCTGGTGAATTCCCTGGAACGCACCTATCGGGACCTGCTGCTCAGTTACTTCCGCGACCCCGCCGCCGCCAACCAGGCCCTTGAAAGTTTTGTGAATACGGCGTTTTTCAGCGACCTACCCATTACCAAAACTGTTGAGATTCACATGAATCTGATTGATGGTTTCTCGAAGCAGCTCAAGCTGGAAGGGCATAAGAACGATTTCCTCCAGGATTATCGATTGGCCCTGCTCGACGTGATGGCCCATCTTTGTGAGATGTATCGCCGCTCCATTCCCCCCGATGCCCCCCTGGCTGGCCTGCAGGCCCAGTCACCCGGCCAGCCTTCGATGGCCTGAACCAGGAGCTTCCTGAACCATGACTCCACGCAAGACCTACATCCTCAAGCTCTATGTGGCGGGCAACACGCCCAATTCGATGCGTGCCCTCAAGACACTGCGGAACATTCTCGAGACGGAATTCCGGGGTGTCTACGCGCTGAAGGTGATTGATGTGTTGAAAAATCCCCAGTTGGCCGAGGAAGACAAGATCCTGGCCACCCCCACCTTGGCCAAAATCCTGCCGCCGCCAGTCCGGCGCATCATCGGTGACCTCTCCGACCGGGAGCGGGTGCTGATCGGCCTCGACCTGCTCTATGAAGAGCTCACGGAGGAAGCCCTCGGTGATGACGGGGAGGCTGAGGAGCCCCACGGTGGGGAGGCCTGGGTGGATGGCGGCCAGTCCGGTGGCGGGCTCGCGGAGGCCGTGCCAGCTCCTATAGATCCTCTCCCTTCTCAGCAGCCCTTGCCCTGAGTAGTTTTTCATTCAGACCCCGACTGTCGATGCAGGACCCAAGCGCCACCAGCAATCCCCTCATGCAGGTGCAGAAGCTCCCGACTGGGATCGAGGGCTTTGATGATGTCTGCCATGGAGGGCTGCCGATCGGTCGTTCCACCCTGATCAGTGGCACCTCCGGCACCGGTAAGACGGTGTTCTCGCTCAACTTCCTTTACAACGGCATTCGCGAGTACAACGAACCCGGAATCTTTGTCACCTTTGAGGAGTCACCGCTCGACATCCTGCGTAATGCCGCCAGCTTTGGCTGGAACCTGCAGGAGATGGTTGAGCAGGACAAGCTCTTCATTCTCGACGCCTCGCCCGATCCGGAGGGACAGGATGTGGCTGGCAGCTTTGATCTCTCCGGTCTGATCGAGCGCATCAATTACGCCATTCGCAAGTACAAGGCCCGGCGGGTTGCGATTGATTCGATCACGGCTGTGTTTCAGCAATATGACGCCGTTTCGGTGGTGCGGCGGGAGATTTTCCGCCTGATTGCTCGGCTCAAGGAGATCGGTGTCACCACCTTGATGACCACCGAGCGTATCGATGAATATGGCCCGATCGCCCGTTATGGCGTCGAGGAATTCGTGTCCGACAACGTTGTGATTCTGCGCAACGTGCTGGAGGGGGAGCGCCGGCGGCGTACCTGCGAGATCCTCAAGTTGCGGGGGACCACCCACATGAAGGGCGAATTTCCCTTCACGATGGGAGCCCACGGCATCAGCATCTTCCCGCTGGGGGCGATGCGGCTCACCCAGCGCAGCTCCAACGTGCGCGTCAGCTCCGGTGTGCCCCGGCTCGACGACATGTGCGGCGGCGGCTTCTTCAAGGATTCGATCATCCTGGCCACGGGTGCCACCGGTACGGGTAAGACCCTGCTGGTGAGCAAGTTCGTCGAGAACGCCTGTGCCAACAAGGAGCGGGCCATCCTCTTTGCCTATGAGGAATCCCGCGCCCAGTTGCTGCGCAACGCCACCAGTTGGGGCATTGATTTTGAGCAGATGGAGCAAGACGGCCTGCTCAAGATCATCTGCGCCTATCCCGAGTCCACTGGTCTCGAGGATCACCTCCAGATCATCAAGACCGAGATCAGCCAGTTCAAGCCCTCCCGCATGGCGATCGATTCGCTGTCAGCCCTGGCCCGCGGCGTCAGCCACAACGCCTTCCGCCAGTTTGTGATCGGGGTGACGGGTTACGCCAAGCAGGAGGAGATCGCGGGCTTCTTCACGAACACCTCCGAGGAGTTCATGGGCAGCCACTCGATCACCGATTCCCACATCTCCACCATCACCGACACGATCCTGCTGCTGCAGTACGTGGAGATCCGCGGCGAGATGGCCCGGG
>JBIIQK010000122.1:0-5463 GCA_044342135.1 Cyanobium sp. | reverse complement strand
ACCGGTGTTGCGGCAGAGCTGGTTCCAGCGGTTCTCCAGCACCCAGCCGATCTCGCGCTCGGCCCACATCGACAATTTGCGGGCATCGGCCGTGGTCACCACACCGCGCAGGTTCACCCGGGGCGGCGCAGCCATCACACCATCGATGCTGATCACCGCCAGCAGGGTGATCACGCCGTCTTCCGCCAGCTGCTGACGCTCCTTCAGCACCCGGGCATCGACGATGCCGTTGCGGGAGGCATCCAGCAGTTCGATGCCCGCTTTCACCGGGTCCCCCTTGCGGATCGAATCGGCCGTGAGTTGCACCACGTCGCCGTTGTCGATGATCAGGATGTTGTCGGCCGGCACGCCCATCGACTGGGCGGTCTTGCTGTGGGCCACGAGCATGCGGTGCTCGCCGTGCACCGGCACGAAGTATTTCGGCTTGGTGAGGGCCAGCATCAGCTTCTGGTCTTCCTGGAAGCCGTGGCCGGACACGTGGATGCCCTCGCCCTTGCCATAGACAACCTTGGCTCCCTGCATCATCAGCCGGTCGATGGTGTTCACCACCGAGATGGTGTTACCGGGAATCGGGCTGGCCGAGAAAATGATCGTGTCGGTGTTCTTCACCTGCACCTGGGGGTGCTCGCCGCGGGAAATGCGGCTCAGCGCGGCCAGCGGTTCACCCTGGCTGCCGGTCATCAGCAGCAGGGTTTCCCGGTCGGGCAGATCGCGGATCTGCTTGATCGGCACGAACAGGTCGTCGGGCGCGCGCATGTAGCCCAGCTCCCGCGCCTTAGCGATCACGTTGAGCATGGAGCGGCCCAGCAAGCCCACCTTGCGGCCGTTCTTCAGGGCCAGCTCCAGGATCATCGACACGCGATGGATCGAGCTGGCAAAAGTGGTGATGATCACCCGACCTTCCGCCTGGGAGATGTGGCGATCCAGGCAGGGGAAGACGGAACGCTCGGGCGGGCAGAAGCCCGGCACCTCGGCATTGGTGGAGTCACTGAACAGGCACAGCACCCCCTGCTCGCCGTAATGGGCCAGGCGGGCCATGTCGAAGGTCTCCCCATCGACCGGGGTGTGGTCGAACTTGAAGTCGCCGGTGAAGATCACCGTGCCCACGGGAGTGGTGATGGCCAGCGAAAAGCTGTCCGCCATCGAGTGGGTGTTGCGAATGAACTCCACCGAGAAGTGCTGGCCCACCTTCACAACGTCGCGCGGGGCCACGGTCTGGAGGATGGTGCGATCCATCACACCGGCCTCCTCCATCTTTCCGGTGAGCATGGCCAGCGCCAGGCGCGGGCCGTGAATCACGGGGATGTTGAAGTTCTTGAGGTGGTGGGCAATGCCACCGATGTGATCTTCGTGACCGTGGGTCACGATCATGCCGCGAATGCGCTTCTGGTTTTCCTTCAGATAGCTGGTGTCCGGCATCACCACGTTGACGCCGTGCATGCCATCGCTGGGGAAGGCCAGGCCCGCATCCACCAGCATGATGTCGTCGCCGTACTCGAACACACAGGTGTTCTTGCCGATCTCGTGCAGTCCGCCGAGGGGGATCACCCGCAGGTGGGGCTGGCTGGGGCTGGCGGACCGGGCGCCGTGGTTGCTGCCGTTGGAACTGGACATAGAAGAGGAACTTTCAGGAAAGAGGAACGGACGGATCGGATCTGGTCTCAAGCCTTGGCGTCACGTCGGACGCAGGGCGGCCAGGGTTTCGGAGAGGCGTTGTCGCACGTCGGCAGTGGCAGACAGCAAGGGAAGACGGGGGGCACCCACCGGCCAGCCGCAGAGCTCCAGGGCGGCTTTGACGGGGATGGGATTGGTGGTGCAGAACAGGGCCTTGCACAGGGGCAACAGCTGGTCATGCAGGACCAGGGCCTGGGCCTGATCGCCAGCGAGGAAAGCGCGCACCATCGCGCTGATCTGGGGGCCGGCCAGATGGCTGGCCACACTCACCACACCCACCGCCCCAACAGCGAGCATCGGCAGGGTGAGGGCGTCATCGCCGCTGTAGATGGCCAGACGGTCACCACAGAGTGCCCGCAGCGCACTCACCTCTTCGGTGGTGCCGCTGGCGGCCTTGAAGCTCACCACGTTGGGGCAGTCGAGCAGCCGGGCCACCGTGGTCGGCTCCAGGCTGGTGCCGGTGCGTCCCGGAATGTTGTAGAGCATCAGCGGCAGCTCGGGAGCCGCCGCGGCCACGGCGCGGAAATGGGCCTCCAGACCGTCCTGGGGGGGCTTGTTGTAATACGGCACCACCACCAGGGCACCATCGGCACCGAGGGCTGCGGCCTGGCGGGTGGCCTCCACCGCCTCGGCGGTGCAGTTGCTGCCGCTGCCGGCCAGCACGCTGGCCCGATCCCCCACGGCTCCCTTCACCGCGGCAAAGAGGGCGTGCTGCTCGTCCCAGCTGAGGGTGGGGGATTCGCCGGTGGTGCCGCACACCACCAGGCCATCCGAGCCATGGCTCACCAAGTGATCCGCCAACCGGGCCGTAAGGGCCAGATCCACCGAACCATCGGCGGCAAAGGGCGTGACCATGGCGGTCACCACACGCCCGAATGGCGCGGAGGCCTCCTGGATCCGGCTCAAGCGACACCTCCGGCCAGCCCAGCCCCAGGGGCGGCCGTCGGGCCCTGGATCAACAATTCAGCGATCTGGATGGCATTGAGGGCGGCACCCTTGCGGATCTGATCGCCGCAGAGCCACAGCTCTAGGGCGTTGGGCTCACTGAGGTCTTGGCGGATGCGGCCCACGGCCACCGGATCCCGGCCGGTCACATCCGTGGGCATGGGGAAGCGGTTGGCCTCGAAGTTCTCCAGCAGTTCCACCCCGGGAGCGACCGCCAGCAGGGCGCGCGCTTCCTCGACCGGAAAGGGCTCGTGGAACTCGATGTTGACGGCTTCGGAGTGGGCCCGCAGCACCGGCACCCGCACACAGGTGGCCGAGAGCCGCAGCTCGGGCGCGCCCATGATCTTGCGGGTTTCGTTGACCATTTTCAGCTCTTCCTCGCAGTAGCCGTTGGGCTGGAGCGGCGAGTTGTGCAGGAAGAGATTGAAGGCCAGGGAGTGGGGCAGCACCTCACTCACCGGTTCGCCCCCATCGAGCACGGTGCGGCTGAGGCTGCGCAACTCCTCCATGGCCCGGGCACCGGCGCCACTGGCGCTCTGATACGTGCTCACCACGACACGGCGGATCGCCCGCCGGGCCGCCAGGGGAGCCAGGGCCAGGGTGAGCAGGATCGTGGTGCAGTTGGGGTTGGCGATGATGCCGCGATGGGCGAAGGCGGCCTCGGGGTTCACTTCGGGCACCACCAGCGGCACCTCCGGGTCCATCCGGAAGGCACTGGAGTTGTCGATCACCACGGCACCCGCCTGGGCCGCCACCGGCGCCCACTGACGCGACACCGAGCCACCAGCCGAAGCCAGCACCACATCGACCCCCTCAAAGGCAGCGGCCTCAACCGGCTGGATGGTGAGCGAGCGGTCCTGCCAGCGCAGGCTCTGGCCGGCGGAGCGGGGCGATGCCAGGGGGATCAGCTCCGCCACGGGAAAGCGGCGCTCCTCCAGCAATTCGAGTAGCTCCTGACCAACCGCGCCGGTCGCTCCCAGCACCGCCACCCGCAGGGGTCGGTTGGGAAGGGAAATCGGAGCGGAGGAAAGGGCGGTCTGGGCGGCGGTCAAGGGAGCGGGAACGGGATCGAAAGCGAGTGGCGGAACCGAGTTGGAAGACGAAACCCGGGCCGAATGCTGAAGGGGCCTGAGGGCTGAGGCTGCCGCAAAACCCTGGGTCTGATTCCAGACCGGGCATGCAGGTTGGGAAGCTATCGCCTTCGTCGTGCGCCGACCCGACAATACGCGTTCAGGGCCCGGAACGGTCAGTTTCTAGGATCGGGGGCTGCATCCGTTTTCCATGAGCTCTGCCGCCGCCCCATCCACCAGCCTGTCCGTCAAGGCCACCCCCCGCCCGGGCAGCCGTGTGGCCCTTGAGGTGGCCATCCCCGGCGGCCGCAGCCAGGCCAGCTACGACGCTGCCGTGGAGAAACTGAGCCGCAGCATCAAGCTGCCCGGCTTCCGCAAGGGCAAGGTGCCCCGGCCCGTGCTGCTGCAGCAGATCGGTCCTCTGCGCATCCGCGCCACCGCCCTGGAAGACCTGGTGGACGCCGCCTTCCGCGACGCCCTGGAGCAGGAGCCAGTGGCAGCCATCGGCCGGCCCGAGCTGAGCGAGGGCTTCGAGGCCGTGCTGGAGCGCTTCGAGCCCGGCAGCGCGCTCACCATCACTCTGGAGCTCGACGTCGAGCCCACCCCCACCCTCAAGGCCACCAAGGGGCTCAAGGCCGAGGCGGAGGCCGTGAGCTTCGATCCGGCCCGCGTTGACGAGTTGATTGAGCAATCGCGCAAGCAGCTGGCCGCCCTGGTGCCCGTGGAGGGCCGCTCCGCCACCAGCGGGGATGTGGCGGTGCTGAGCTTCAGCGGCATCTACGTCGACACCGGCGAGGCGATCAGCGGCGGCAGCAGCGACGCCATGGAGGTGGAGCTGGAGGAGGGCCGCATGATCCCCGGCTTCGTCGAGGGGGTCATCGGCATGGCGGTGGGCGACACCAAGACCATCGACTGCCAGTTTCCCGAGAGCTACCCCCAGGAGGAGTCCGCCGGCCGCCAGGCCCGCTTCGAAATCGGCCTCAAGGACCTCAAGAGCCGCGAGCTGCCGGCCCTCGACGATGCCTTCGCCCAACAGGCGAGCGACAAATCCACCCTGGCGGAGCTGCGCAGCGACCTGGAAACCCGGCTCAAGGACGACGCTGAGCGCCGGGCCAAGGCCAACCGCCACGACGCCCTGCTCGCCGCGCTGGTACAGGAGCTGGAGGTGGAGCTGCCCGAAACCCTCGTGCAGCAGGAAATCCGCAACCTGGTGGAGCAGACCGCCAGCCAGATCGCCCAGCAGGGCATGGACGTCAAAAAGCTGTTCACCCCCGACCTGGTACGCAGCCTGATGGACACCTCCCGACCCGAAGCCGAGGAGCGCCTGCGCCGCAGCCTGGCCCTCAAAGCCCTCGCCGCAGCTGAAGCGATTGAAGTGGAGGCCAAGGAGCTGGAGGCCAAGGTGAAGGAGATCAGCCGGGGCCTGAGCCAACAGGGCAACATCGATCCGGAGCGCCTGCGCCTGGCCGTGGCCGACGACCTGCTGCGGGAGAAGCTGCTCGACTGGCTCGAGGCCAACAGCACGATCACCGACAAGGCGCCCGAATCGGCCTCGGAGAGCGATGCTGCGGGCAAGCCCAAGGCGAAAGCCAAAGCCAAGGCGGCCAAAGGCGAAACCAAGGCCGACGCCAGCGCCGAGGCCTGATCGGGGCCCGGTGCCGGGTCAAAGCCCATAGATTGCAACCACGAGCCCTCCCCCGCGCGTGATCGACGCCACCATCCGCCATCCCATCCACAGCAGCTGGAGCCCCAGCGGCTCCCCCGGGGTGCTGCC
>JBIIQK010000121.1:0-5473 GCA_044342135.1 Cyanobium sp. | reverse complement strand
CTGCTCTGCAGGTGGCCACCCTGCTGCACCGCTCCGGCCAGAGCCTGGCGGACTGGATGGACAGCAGCTTCCAGCCCTACCCCCAGACCCTGGTGAACGTGACGGTTCCCGACCGTCAGCGGCGTCAGCAGTGGCAGCAGTGTGAACCGCTGCGGCAGGCGGTGGCCGCGGCGGAGGAGGCGATGGATGGCTGCGGTCGGGTGTTGGTGCGGGCTAGTGGCACTGAGCCCCTGTTGCGGGTGATGGTGGAGGCGGCGGAGCAGCAGCTCGTCGACCACTGGGCTGCCCAGCTGGCTGCCGAGGTGGAGCTGCACCTCAACGCCGCTTAGATCAGGCGTCGTTGAGGCAGTCGCGGGCCAGGCTGAGGGCACCACTGCAGGCGTCCCCCGCAGGAGCCAGGAGCCGGGCCCCCGGGCAGAGGCTCTCCAGGTTGGCTGCAAGCCGGCTGCGCAGCAGCTCCAGGTGCTCGAGCGCGCCGCCCATGGGCCACACCGGCGGGGCGGTCAGGTTCAGGCGCTGGCTGATGGCTGCCACCATGCGGGCCAAGGCCAGGGCGGAGTGCTCCACCACGGCTGCTGCCGCCGGATCACCCTCGGAGGCGGCAGCGACCACCAGCGGTGCCAGCCGGGCAAAGCCCGCGGGCCCGAAATCAGGCGCGACGACCAGGGCCTTGATGGTCTGGGCGGCCTGGGGGTCGTCGGGGGTGACGCCCAAGTCGGCCCAGATCCGGGCGCGTAGGGGCGACTCAGGCCGGCGGCCATCGGCCATCTCCAGGCTCAGGGCCAGTCCGTCGCGGCCCAGGTCCATGGCCGATCCGGCTCCGTCGAGCAGCCAGCCCCAGCCGGCACAGCGGTGTTCCGTCCCGGCCGCATTGCGGCCAACGGCAATGGTGCCCGTGCCGCTGATCACAACAATGCCGGCCCGGTGGGTGCCCATGGCGCCGCGCAGGGCGGTGCGTTCATCCCCGGTCACCACCACGTGCGGCAGGGCGAGGCCCAGGGTGTCCGATGCGAGCGCCCGGGCCGCCACCTGCACCGGGCTGCCCACCTCGATGCCGCTGGCTCCGATCCCTGCGGCCCGCAGCTGACCCTGGGTCCTGAGGTGCCCGCAGGCGTCCTCGAGGCTGGCTTGCAGGGCCCGGCGGAAGCGGGCGGGACCGTCGGGGGCGGCCAGGTGGCACACCCCCGGCCCCTCTCCTTCCGCCAGCACCACGGCGCTGCCGGGCTCGCTCAGGCGGCAGCGGGTGTGGGTCTGGCCGGCATCGAAGCCGGCAATCAGGGCCAGTTCAGCCACGATCCTGGGAGGCTTCCGAAGAGGCCCCAGCGGCCAGGGTGGCGACACAGAACCAACCGACCAATTGCACCTCGGGGCGGAAAAAGATCGTGTCGGTGAGTCCCTGGACGGTTAGGCCAGCAATCACGGCAATCACGGCCAGAGCGGGCAGGCTGAAGAAGCCGTCGCCGCGCCACAGGGTCGTGGCGGTGCGCAGGTTGGCCACCAGCAAGCCGATGCCAGCCAGCAGCCCCGGGATCCCAGCCTCTACCGCCAGTTCCAGGGGGATGGAGTAGGCGCTGAGGGCGTTGAACTTGGGTTGTTGAAACAGGGGGTAGATCTGGTTGAAGGCGTCGTTGCCGGGGCCGATCCCCAGCCATGGCCGGGCCTGGATCATGTCCAAAGCCGCCAGCCAGACGTTGATGCGGAAGTTGTTGGAGCTGTCCTGGCGGCCGGCCACCAGGCTCATCACCCGCACCCGCAGGGGCTCCACCTGGGTCACCAGCACCACCAGTAGGGCTGCTCCACCGACCAGTAGCAGCAGCGGAAACAGCTTGCGCCACAGGGGTGGCCAGGCCCGGGTGCCGCGGACGGCCAGCAGCAGCACGATCACGCCGGCCTCGGCCACCAGTCCCATCCAGGCGCCGCGGCTGTACGTGAGCACCAGGGCGGCCACGCCCAGCACCAGGGCCGTCAGGGCAAACAGCTTGCGGGGCAGGCCGGGCCAGCGCAGCAGGGCCACCAGGGCCAGGGGCAGGGCCGGCAGCAGGTAGCCCGCCAGCAGATTGGGATTCTCCAGGGTGCTGTAGATCCGCACGGTGCCATCGGCCACCGAATTGGGGTCGGCCCAGCGGGCCAGCTCGCCGGAGTCGCCATAGAGCTGGCGGATGCCGATCACGCTGGTGATCAGTTCCCCGGCCAGCAGGGCCGCCACGATGCGGTCCCACCAGCGGGGGGCGGTGGCCAGGAGCTGGCGCATCAGGGCGTACACCCCCAGGTAGCTCACCAGCTTCACCAGGCCCTTGGCGGCGGCCAGGGGCACGGGTGAGAACCCCGTTGCGAGCAGGGCCAGGGCCAGGATGCCCAGGATCCAGCGGTCGATCTCCACCAGCGGTCCTGGCGTCGTCCGCAGGGCCAGCAGCAGCCAGAGCAGGCCGCTGGCCAGCACTAGCAGGCTCAGGCCACTGCGGGTGACCAGGGGCAGGCCTGCCATCAGGGCGCAGAGCACCAGTCCCGACAGCAAAGTCAGCTGCCGCCCCAGGGAGCCGCTGGGAGCCGTCTGCAGACAACCCTGCCAGCGCAGCAGAAGGGGGGGAGTGGGGGCGCTCAAGGGGCGGTGGCTGGCGTCAGGCCGGATTATCGACCCCTTCCACCGGATCCTCCAGGCCTTGGGGGTTGTCCTGCAGCAGCTGTTGCAGCGGCGGCAGCCTGTGGCTGTTGCGCCGGTACAGCACCCGGTACACCGGCAACCCCTGCGCCAGCACGTAGGTTTCCCGCTCGGTGGGCACCGGCAAGGGGTTGTCAGCCCGCCAGGGACGGCTGTCTTCGGGCGGGTGATCAAAGCCTCCGCTGGCCTCGATCAGCTCCACCATCGGTGTGATCACCGCCAGCACATCGCTCTGGATGAACAGCTCTCGTCCACAGTCCAGGGCCTCACCCAGGGCGAGCAGGAGGGCGGGCTGCAGGACCCGGCGCTTGTGGTGCTTCTTCTTGAACCACGGATCCGGGAACTGGATGGAGACCCGCTCCAGCTGCCCTGCCGGCAAGGACCCCAGCCAGTCCTGCAGGCTGATGTTGGCATTGCAGAAGAGGTAATGGAGGTTGGCGAGTCCGAGGGCCTGGCGGTCGGCTTCGGCCGCATCCACCAGCGGCCGACGGATCTCCACCCCCAGGTGGTTGCGTTCGGGCTGGTGCTGGGCCAGCTCCAGCAGAAAGCGGCCCCGGGCGCAGCCAATGTCGAGGTGCAGGGGCTGGTCCGGCACACCGAACAGGGCGGACGGCGCGGGCAGGGGCCGGGGCTGCTGGAAAAAGCGGCTGAGGGGGTTGACGTGCTGGCGCACCATCAGCCGTCCTCGCGTTGCACCAGAAAGGCCAGGCTGGCGGTGTAGCCATGCAGGTGGGTGCTGCCCGCCACCGGACCAATCTCGCCGTTGCAGAACACCCCGGCGATCGGCACCTGAGCGAAGGCTTCGCGGCAGAGCTTCACATCGCCATCCGCCTCGCCGTAGAGCCCTTCACCGCGGCCCAGGCAGGCGAACAGCAGGGTGGCGAGGGGCTCTGCTGCTCGCGTCCGCTGGCGCACGAGGAGCTGGCGCAGCTCCTGTCGGGAGGTTGTTCCATCGCGGAGCTGGAACTGGATCTGTTGGCCTACGCGCATCCGCTCGGCCACGGCCACCGCTCCATTGCGGGGATCCACGCCGATCAGGTTGCGCACCAGGAAGGCGCCTGGTTCGGCGGGCTCGGCGCTCTCCAGACTGAAGTTGCTGCGGCCGACCCCGAGAAACAGGGAGTGCTTGACCAGCTCCCGTTCCTGGGGGCTGAGCTCGGTGAGGATGGCCTGCAGAGCCGCCACGGGGCTGCGACGGGCCTGGCCCTCGCTCACCTCGAGCACCACGTTGCGCTGGACCTGCTCCACATCCAACACCGGACCGATCGGCCGGCAGCCCTGGGCCACGAGCGGCTCGAGCTGCCAGGCGCCGCCGATCAGGCAGCCCACAGCCCCTTGCACCACCTGGTCGCCGAACAGCAGGGACCCGTGGGGTGCGCTGTGCTGGCCAGCTATTCCCCCGAGTTTCACCGCTTCGGGACAGGCGTAATCCAGGCCACTGATCAGGTCGTTGATGCGGGGGCAGCTGGGATCCACCAGCAGCAGCATGGAGGGGCTGGGGGCCTCGGGCGCCCCCAGCAGGGCTCGCCAGGGGTCGGCCGGGCCATCGAGGTCCGGCAGGGTGCCGGTGTCGATGGCGAAGGGGTGGAGCTCAGCGCCCGGCAGATGCAGCAGGGTGACGCTCAGGGCTGGTTTGTTCTCCAGCTCATGGGGCACATCGGCGCCATCGGTGCCCACCACGCCTCCGCCCAGGCAGCCCAGCCAGTGCTCCGCCCGCAGTTTTTCCCGCAGTAGGGGCAACAGCCGGGGCAGATCGCTGGCGTAGCTGGCCGCGGCAAACACCAGGGCCAGATCGGCTGGTCCGGCCCCCCTGAGCTGGTGGGCAATGCTCTCCACCGCAGCCTGGAGAGAGGTCTCCGTCGCCAGGGCGGTGCGACACCAGGCCTGGCCGCCCTGGGCGTTGAAGGGCCTGGAGAGCCAGCTGGGCAGGGGGAAGGCAGCCATGGATCGGACCCTATCGCCCGCCGGGGGCCACGGATAATGGCGCCTTACCGAACCATCCGCGTGCTCCCCGCCCTGCCAGAACCGCTGTACCGCTCGCTGGTGTGGCTCGACGTCCGCGTGGCTGTGTTGTTCAGCATCGGGGTGCCCCTGGTGTTGCTGGTTTGGGCTGCCGTGCGCCGGGAGGGGGCCCTGGTGCGGTTGCTGGGTATCTACTGGAAGGTGGCCAGCTTGCTGCTCCTGGCCACCCTGCTGCTCACCGATCGCCGTCCCCTCGGCTTTGTGGTGGCGGTGTTGGCCCAGCTGTTGGTGGTGGTGAGCGTCTGGTTCTGGGTGGATCTCAATGAGGAGTTGGCGGATCTACCGCCCTGGAGACCCTTGCCCCTCACCCTGCGCATCTGGCGCTGGAGCCTGACGGTGTGGGGCCTGCTCGGTGCCGTCTTCAGTGCCACGGCCCTTGGCTGCCTGGGCAGTTCTGCCCTGGCCGGGGCCCGCTGCAGCGTCTGGATTCAGCCTCCCCTTGGCCTGCACCAGCATGTGGCAGCGGTGTTTGCCTTCGTGTTCGGGGGGGCCTGGACCCCTGCCGTTGCGGCCTTCGTTGGCTACGTGGGGCTGGTGGCCTACGGCGTGGGTCTGCTGCAGTGGCTGCTGGTGCGCCTGCCCAAGCAGGGCCGGGTGGCCGGCGAGTTCTGAGGCCCGCTCCCATGCCCTCGCCCGATCCATCCGTGCTGACGTTGCTGGCCGGCCTTGAGGAGCTGAGCCGTGCCCATCCCGATCGCGTGCTTCGGCTGAGGGGCACGTTGCCTGCCGATCCAGCTCAGCAGGACCACCAGGCTGAGCCCTTTGAGCTGCTCATCTTTCGGGGCTTCTCCA